>NZ_CDRJTB010000065.1:0-38260 GCF_976954365.1 Paenibacillus sp. Marseille-Q9583 | reverse complement strand
CGATTGTTTTACACGGGATTTAAGTTGACAAAAAATGGAGGGGTGCATAAGATATAAACAAAATCTATAGGAAAGCATCGTCTTATTTCATTGTTTTTTCATCGGAATAGTAAAATTAATATTAGTTTAGGGGGATTAGGGATGAACATTGAAAATATTGAGGCTTTTGTCTACATTAACCATTATGGAAGCTTCAATAAAGCGGCCGAAGTCCTATATATCTCTCAGCCGACAGTTACGGCACGGATTCAATCGCTCGAAAGGGAATTGGATTGCAGAGTGTTTGATCGGTTAGGTAAGCAGATTAGCCTAACGGATAAAGGTAAGCAATTTCTTCCCTATGCCCAGCAGATTCTCCAGATCTATCAGAACGGTAAATATCAGGTTCAGGCCAAGGGGCATATTCCAAATGAACTGAGGATCGGCAGTACTGTCTCGGTATCCAATTATTTAATGCCGCATCTGATGCTTCATTTGAAGCGCAGGTATCCGAATATCACGATCAAGCTGACGACAGCTTCTACGGAAGTATTGATTGATAAGCTGAAATCGAAAGAGCTAGATCTGGCTTTTATTCGTAAGGTCGTAAATCCAGCCATTCAAGCCTTTCCTTTCAGCGAAGACCCCATTTCGTTGTATGTAGAGAAGGGGCATCGCTTAGCTAAGACACAACGTACATCGCTGGAAGACATTCGCCAGGAGACGTTAGTCTTTTTTGAATGCGGGTCTTTGGATTGGATGCGACTGCATCGAGTATTTGAAAGCATGGAACAGCCGCCAAAGATTGAATATCAGGTGGATAACCTGGAGACAGCCAAGAAGCTGGTGTTGAAAAAAGCAGGCATCTGTTTCCTTCCGGCACTTAGTGTGCAAGAGGAAGTAGCGGCTGGGACGTTAGTACGGGTGGATATTGCGGAGACAGAAGGCATCTCCTTACGAACCAGCCTGATTTCACTAAATGGGGAGAACGCTGAATTCATAGAAACCCTGCTTGAACTCGGTATTGGTAAAACGGGAGATCGACTAATTGTATAGATGTATTAAAAAACTCTATTAGCGCATGGATATATGCAGTGATAAAGTTAATTGCATATAATGACGACTATTTCGATAGGAATTATAAATTTAATTTCGGAAGGATGGAGGGCTTGCGATGAGTGAGACATACAGACTGGCAGAACTGAAAGATGCGGAGATTTTGCTTGAGGTTACATATCGTGCGTATGAGCTGATTCGTGAGCTCGGGCTGCATTGGCCTGCGGCTACAGCTGACTTGGCACTTATTGAAGACAATATTGCTACGAATGAGTGTTATGTGCTTGAAATTGATGGAACGATAGTTGCGACGATAACACTTTCAAAAGAAGAAGAGATTAAGAAGATTAGCCCACTGCCTTTTATTAAATGGTTTGCTGCTCATCCGGATTACAGTAACAGAGGTTATGGTGGAAAGCTTCTGGATTGGGTGGAAGAGCACATTATCGCTGGACAATTGGGTTCGGCTGCGGTCACGCTGGCAACGGCGAAGAAGCACCCATGGTTAGTTCAAATGTATGAACGCCGGGGGTATGAACGGTTTATGGAACTGGATCTGCAGAATGGTGACGGCATTATGTATCTGATGAAAAAAACACTCATAGATAAACCACAATTCATTCAAAGGGGATAGAACAATGAAAATGTCCATTTCATTAGTAATTGCATCGTTATTGACACTGGCGATAGCAGGTTGCGGAAATAACAGCACGAACAGCAGTCAGAATGGAAATGCAGCCGAAGCTTCGGCAACGGCAAATGGTTCGACAAAGGTAACTAAGATCATCGTAGGCACGGGTACTGCTTTTCCGAAAGTCTGCTTCATAGATGAGAACGGCAAGCTTACAGGCTTCGATGTGGAACTGCTCAAAGAAATCGATAAGCAGCTGCCTGAATATGAATTCGAGTTTCAAACCATGGATTTCAGCAATTTACTGCTGAGTCTGGAAACTAAAAAAATCGATCTGGTTGCCCATGTCATGGAGAAAAATCCGGAGCGGGAGTTGAAATATTCTTTTAACAAAGAAGCCTATGCCCACTGGAGAAACCGCATCGTAGTGGCGAAGGATAATGACTCGATCCAATCACTGGATGATCTTAAAGGAAAAAAGGTATTAGTCGGTGCGACAAGCGCACAAGCGCAAATTCTGGAGAACTACAATAAAGAGCATGACAATGCGATTAATATCGTGTATCAGAACGGTGCAGCGAATGATACCGTCGCACAGATTAGTACTGGGCGTGTGGACGCTACGCTGGCTGCAGATTTTGTCCTGCCGATCATTGATCCGCAGAGTCAGCTAAAAGCTACGGGCGACGAGCTGTCCTCCGCGGACATTCTCTATGTTTTTCGTAAGGATGATGCCGATTCACAAAAGCTGTCAGATGCGATTGACAGTGCGATTAAAGAGCTGAAGACGGACGGAACACTGGGTAAGCTGAGCACGGAATGGCTGGGTGCGGATGTTACAGCGGATTCGGTTAAATGATTGAGCCGGTGAGCACGGGAAGGGAGGGAATATATGGGCGCACAGTTTGATATCAGTTTTGTATTTTCGTTTTTGCCTAAGTTACTAGGGACTTTAAGCACCACGCTTCTGATTGTCGCCTGTTCTCTACTGACAGGAATTATGGTCGGCTTTCTCGTAGCTCTGCCAAGACTTTATAAAGTGCCTGTGTTAAAAACGATCTCCGAAATCTATATTTCTTTTTTTCGGGGAACTCCGATTCTTATCCAGCTCTTCTTGTTTTATTATGGTCTGCCTGAAATCATGAAGCTGGTCCATGTGGATATGACCCGAACTCCAGTACTTGTCTTTGTGATACTAACCTACGGTCTGCATACGGGAGCCTACATGTCCGAAATGATTAGGGCTTCTGTGATGGCGGTGGATAAGGGGCAGGTGGAGGCTGCATATGCTGCGGGGATGACGGGATTTCAAGCTTTTACACGAATCGTGTTGCCCCAAGCGCTAGGTATAGCAGTTCCTGTATTCTCCAATCTTGTAATTGCACTACTGAAAGATACGTCATTAGCTTTTACTCTCGGCGTGATGGAAATGACAGGTAAAGCTCAGACGCTTGGCAGCTTAACACAGCATTTTATTGAAACCTATATCGCACTTGCGCTTATCTATCTGGTCATCAGCTTTACGATTGAGAAGCTGCTGCTTGTAGCAGAACACCATCTGCTGCGGCATGAAAAGCGAAATACGCCTGAGAAAAAATTGTTTAAAATTAACAAAAGCTGGTCCTACCGACGCATTATTGCAGAATTGGGATCGGGTAAAGGAGGCACCGGATTATGAAACTGGACCCATCGTTTATATGGACTGCTCTGGTACAAATTCTGAGTGCAATTCCTACGACCTTATATATTACGGTTGTCTCTGTATGGATTGGTTTTGTGATTGGAGTGGCAGTTGCCTTGATCCGGCTATACAGAGTTCCACTGCTGCATCCGCTGGCCGTCGGTTATGTTACGTTCATCCGCGGGACACCGATGCTGACGCATCTGCTGCTTATATATTTTGGGCTTCCTGTGCTGATTGATGGTCTGGCGGTGCATTTCGGCTGGAGCTTTAGGTCGGTTTCGATTCCGATGATCGGCTTTGCTTATATTTCGTTCTCGATTACTGCTGGAGCTTATATGTCCGAGGTCGTCCGTTCCGGTCTGCTCGCTGTGGATCGTGGACAGCTAGAAGCGGCCCACTCTATCGGTATGACTACGCCCCAAGCACTAAAGCGGATTGTTTTTCCTCAAGCGCTGGCGGCAAGTCTGCCTAATCTTTCAAATTCAGTAATCGGTATGCTGCACGGATCTACCCTTGCTTTTACGGTTTCGGTGGTGGATATCAATGCTAAGGCACAGATAGTAGCTTCAACGAACTGGAAGTTTTTTGAGGCTTATCTGGCAGCTGCGCTGATCTTCTGGGCACTAACATTTCTGATCGAACGCGTGACGTCGGTCATTGAAAAAAGGATTAATCTGTACAATCGAGGTGGAGTAGCATGATCAAACTTGCGCAAATTTCGAAGTCATTCGGTCGGAATCAGGTGTTAAACAATATAGATTTATCGGTGACGAAGGGAGAGGTTGTCGTCATTCTCGGTCCCAGTGGCTCAGGCAAAACGACTCTCTTACGCTGTGTGAATTATCTGGAGAAGCCAAGCAGCGGAGTGATCGCCATCGGCGATTTCAAAGTGAACTGCAAACATGCCCGCAAAAAGGAGATTCATCAGCTTAGGAAAAAAACGGCAATGGTATTTCAGCAGTACAATTTGTTCCGTCATAAAACCGCTCTGGAGAACGTGATGGAAGGGCTGTTAATTGTCAAAAAGCTTCCGAAGGACGAAGCGCGAAAGCGGAGTATTGCACTGCTTGAAAAGGTTGGTCTTGCCAGCAAGCTGGACGCCTACCCGAGTCAGCTGTCCGGGGGTCAGCAGCAGCGTGTAGGGATTGCCCGTGCTTTGGCGCTTGAACCAGAGGTTATATTATTCGACGAACCAACATCGGCGCTGGACCCTGAGCTTGTGGGTGAGGTGCTGGGTGTTATCCGAAAAATTGCCAAGGAAGGCATCACAATGATTGTAGTCACCCATGAAATGGGGTTTGCTCGTGATGTGGCGAATCATGTGGTTTTTATGGACGGAGGCGTCATTGTTGAAGAAGGAACGCCGACAGAGCTGTTTAATCATCCGCGCGAAGAAAGAACGAAGCAGTTCCTGAAGCGAATCACACCTGAATTTAACTATTCCATATAGGAGGAAAAACAATGGCTATTACAATCAGCGTACTTGATCAAAGTCCGATCTATCCGGGAGAAACGCCAGAGGAAGCATTCCAGCATACCATTAAGCTGGCACAACTGTCTGAGGAGCTTGGATTTCATCGATTCTGGGTTTCCGAGCATCATGACTCTGAGCAGGTAGCCGGTTCTTCTCCAGAAGTACTCATCTCACATCTGCTGGCCAAAACAGAGCGCATCCGCATTGGCTCCGGTGGCATCATGCTCCAGCATTACAGTCCATACAAGGTGGCGGAGAACTTCAATGTGCTGTCTACGCTCGCTCCTGGACGAGTGGATCTCGGAGTGGGACGCGCTCCCGGTGGACTCCCGCGCAGCACACAAGCGCTTCAGCAGGAAAGAACCGAATCCCCTAGCTTAACGGACAAAATCATCGAGCTGGAGAAATATGTGCATAACCGGCTCGAAGAAAACCACCCGCTGGCTGGGTTGAAGGCAGGTCCCCTTCCTGGTATTCCGCCTGAGCTGTATGTGCTTGGCGCGAGTGTAGGCAGTGCAGAGATTGCTGCTGAACTTGGATTACCTTATGTGTTCTCCCTATTTATTAATAGCGATAAGACAGTAGCGCTAGATGCTATTCGTGCTTACCGAAGCGGTTTTGTTTCTTCACAGGGCAGACAACCGCAAGCAATTATCGCTTTAGCACTAGTGGTGGCTGAGAGCGAAGAGGAAGCGAAAGAACTGGCGGGCGCACATAAGTTGATTCGGATTCAGCTGGCAAGCGGGAAGAAGCTAACCGTTGGAACCCGGGAACAGGCGGAGGAGTTTGCCCGCCATAGCAATGAAGCATATACGATTGAAGAGTTGGAACCAGAGATTATCAAAGGAACAAAGAACTCTGTACGTGAACAGCTGTTGGCACTTTCAGAGGCATCCGGTGTTGAGGAGTTCATCATAACTACGAATGTGCAGCCTTTTGACAAACGGTTCCGCTCCTTTGAGCTACTGAGCGAAGCAATCGCTGAAGTGCCGGCAGAGGCATAAGCGGGCGGATCAGGATCACACGGGAAATCGTTTAAAGGAAGGTGACTGTATATGACTAGTAAAGCTAAAGAGCTGAGTGCGGAAGCGCTTGGAGAAGAATTAATCGGGATACGCCGTCATCTGCATCGGTACCCGGAACTGTCGAACGAAGAATATGAGACAACAAAATATATTATTTCCCTGCTGGAGCGGGCAGGAGTCAGGGTCGTAGATTACGGTCTGTCTACCGGAGTGATCGCAGAAATTGGGGGCAAGCAGCCCGGTCCGGTCATCGCGCTGCGTGCAGATATCGATGCCTTGCCAATCCAGGAGGAAACTGGAGCAGCTTATGCTTCGTTGTATCCCGGCAAAATGCATGCCTGCGGACATGATTTCCATACGGCTGCCTTGATCGGTGCCGCCTATCAATTGAAGCAGCGAGAGGGTCAGTTACTAGGAACGGTACGCCTGTTGTTTCAACCGGCTGAAGAGAAGGCGCAAGGGGCACAGCGGATCATTGCTAGCGGGGCGCTAGAAGAAGTCCGGGCAGTAATCGGGCTGCATAACAAGCCGGAACTGCCAGTCGGAACGATCGGTATTACGGCGGGCCCTTTAATGGCAGCGGCTGACGGGTTTGTGATTGAAGTGCAGGGTGGCAGTTCTCATGCTGCCGTTCCAGAAGCTGGGATAGACCCGATTGTAGCTGCTTCGCATATCGTGACCGCATTTCAATCCATTGTAAGTCGCAATGTCAGTCCTCTGCAGAGTGCGGTGGTCAGTGTGACGCAGATTCACAGCGGCAATTCATGGAATATCATCCCCGAAAAAGCCGTGCTTGAGGGTACAATCCGTACCTTTGATGAAACGGTGCGCAGCAAAGTACTTGACCGCTTTCAGGAAGTGGCGACTGGTGTGGCAGCTGCTCTTGGAGCAAAAGCCACTGTCCGCTGGATCGAAGGGCCGCCTCCGGTTATCAACGACGCCGCCTTAGCAGCGTTAGGAGTAGAGTCGGCTGAAGCTCTTGGCTACCGAGTGATTCAGCCAGAGCTTTCTCTGGCTGGAGAGGATTTTGCCTTCTATCAGCGCGTGGTACCGGGATTGTTCGTCTTTATAGGTACTGAAGGAAGCCAAGAATGGCATCATCCAGCCTTCAATCTGGATGAACAGGCACTCCCTGTGGCAGCACGATTCCTTTCGGATGCGGCTGTACGTTCTCTTGAGAACTACAATTCCGGTGGAGGTGCAGAATTATAGCTGAACATAAAAGTTACGATGTAATTATCGTAGGCGCAGGCTCGATGGGCATGAGTGCTGGTTACAATCTTGCTAGGCGCAGAGTGAAGACGCTACTAGTTGATGCCTTCGATCCACCTCATACACAGGGTAGCCATCACGGGGAAACCCGGCTGATCCGGCATGCTTACAGTGGTGATCCCGCCTACATTGATTTGGCTCTGCGGGCAGATCGTTTATGGAAAGAAGCCGAGCAGTTGAGCGGAATAGAACTGCTTGTCCGCTCGGGCGTATTGAATCTTGCAGATAGTGCAGTGTATTCCTTCAGCGGTCGTCTCGAAGAAGCGAAGAAACGGAAGGTGCAGGTCCATCATCTGGATGCCGAAGAGATCCGGCGGCGCTGGCCGGCATTGAACATACCGGAATCATTCGCGGCAATGTATGAACCATATGCCGGATATTTGTACAGCGAACGCTGTATTTCCGCCTACCGTCAGCTTGCCCTTGGACATGGTGCGGAACTGTTGACGAACACTCCAGTAGTGAATGTCACCGCTCGCGAAGGCAGCGTTACGGTTCATACAACAAATGGCGATTATCACGGAGCGGCTGTTATTCTTAGTGCCGGAGCATGGTTTGGCAAATTGGCACCTTTTGTACATTTGCCGATTAAAGCAATCCGCAAAGTTGTGGGCTGGTTTGAGAGCTCCCCTGCTTTTGCTGCTGGTAATTTCCCTGGCTTTACGTTCGGAGCAGAGGAAGGTGGCTATTACGGATTTCCCAGCATTGATGGAGCTGGCCTGAAGATCGGCCGGCATGATGCAGGGCTGGAATGGCAGCCAGGTACACAGCTTACCCCGTTCGGCAGTGAAGCTAGCGATGAGGGTGACCTCCGCAAGGTACTGGAGTCTTACATGCCCGGTGCTGCTGGACGATTGCTAAAAGGTTCTGCATGTAAATATGAGCATACGCCTGATGAAGATTTCATTATAGACTGCCATCCGCTCCATTCCAATGTGCTGATAGCTGGAGGATTTTCGGGGCATGGTTTTAAATTTTCTAGTGTTGTGGGTGAAATACTGGCTGACTTAGCGATCGGCGGAGTTACAACTCATAACATCCAGCCTTTTTCGTTATCTCGTTTCGCACCACCGGATCATTCGCGAACAAGTCTTATATTGGAGGGGATTTAATGAGCAGAGTTCAAATCAGTGATTATCTAAGGACGTATCATCAATTAGTAAAGTCGACCGCCGGGTTAACGGAGGAACAACTGAAATGGAAGGCAGAACCCGCCAGTTGGAGTGTGACTGAAGTACTTACTCATCTGGCTGATCACAGCATCGTAGTTTCGTTCCGCATTCGTGATATTCTCGCTGCTACGACTGCACAGCTTCCAGTCTTCAATCAGGATGCTTGGGTCAGCGGTCAGTACGCCAACAGCGGCAATGCTTCCGACAATCTGGAGCTGTTCCGCAGCCTGCTTTACTATAACAGCCTTTTGTTTGAACGGCTTAGCGAAGAAGATTGGGAGAAAAGCGGAATTAATTTCAAGGGGGAGGCTGTGAAAATTTCCGATATCGTGCACGGCTTCACTGGACATGTGGAGAGACATCTTGGCCAGATCGAGCGAATCAAACAGGGCGCAGCTAATGCATCGTTTGTGCAATGATTGCTTCCGAAGTCAGTATTGCATGAAATGAAATCTAGGAAGCGGATGCTCACAAAACTTTTAGGAGGAATGAACATGACCAAACCAAGACAACTGAAACTGGGTGCACTGCTGCATGGGGTAGGAGGCAGCACGTCGATGTGGCGCCATCCAGATGCCAAACCAGATGCCAGTGTAAACTTTGAATTATACAAAGAGTGGGTACAGAAGGCAGAAGAAGGCAAGCTGGATCTGATCTTCATCGCAGACGGTCTGTACATTAATGACAAGTCCATTCCTCATTTCCTTAACCGGTTTGAGCCGCTGACCATTCTTAGCGCACTCGCAGCCGTCAGCACTAACATCGGTTTAGTTGGTACCTTGTCTACCTCGTACAGTGAACCATTTACCGTAGCGCGTCAATTCGGCTCACTGGATGTAATCAGCGGCGGCCGGGCCGGCTGGAATGTGGTGACTTCACCTCTGGAAGGTTCTGCGTCAAATTACAGCAAAAAAGAGCATCCTGACCATGGCAAGCGCTACCGCATTGCCACCGAATATTTGCAGGTGACACGCGGACTATGGGATTCTTGGGAGGATGATGCGTTTGTACGAGACAAGAATTCAGGTGTATTCTTTGATCCACAAAAAATGCATACCCTGGACCATCAAGGAGAGTTCTTCTCTGTGAAGGGACCGCTGAATATTGCTCGTTCGAAACAGGGGCAGCCTGTCGTATTTCAGGCAGGATCCTCGGAAGTCGGTAAGAATTACGCCTCCAAGGAAGCAGATGCTATCTTCACTGGACACGAAACGCTAGAAGATGCCCAAGCATTCTATAACGATGTTAAGACACGGGTAGCTTCGTTTGACCGGAATCCGGATGAAGTGCTGATCTTCCCTGGAATTGCTCCAATCATTGGTGACACGCCGGAGGAGGCAGAGCACAAGTACCAGGAGGTTGCTGGCCTTGTAACGATTGAGAATGCACTGAACTACTTAGGCAGATTCTTTGAGCATCATGATTTCTCGCAATATCCGCTGGATGAGCCGTTCCCTGAGCTTGGCGAGTTGGGTCGCAATAGCTTTCAGAGCGGCACGGATAAAATCAAAAAGGATGCGAAGGAGAAAGGCTTGACGCTTCGACAGGTCGCCTTGCAATCGGCTACCCCACGCAGCAGCTTCATTGGCACACCGGAGCAAGTAGCTGATCAGATTCAAACCTGGTTTGAGGGTGGAGGAGCAGACGGATTTATGATCGCGGCTGCCGTCCCTAACGGACTGGAGGAATTCATCGATCGGGTGGTGCCGATTCTGCAGGAGCGGGGTTTGTTCCGCACTGAATACGAAAGTGACACGCTGCGTGGAAACCTCGGCATTCCGTTGCCGGAGAACCGTTATTCCAAAGCTTCTCAAACAGCAGGGCGAATTTGACGGTTGATCCAATATTCGCAATCCACCAAAACTCGAATATTGCGGAGATGATGCATTACGCCGGCCAGCTGCAGGATGAAATGATTGAATACCGTCGTGATTTACATGCCCATCCGGAGCTACTGTATGATGTCGTCCGCACTTCTAATAAAGTAGCAGAATTGTTAGAGGAGTGGGGGATCACAGTACAGAGAAATGTCGGCAAACATTTCGGAATGGGAGTGGTCGGCCTCCTGCAAGGCTTAGCAGACAATGGCAATAGTGGGCCTACTCTTCTTCTAAGGGCAGATATGGATGCCCTGCCGATACAAGAGTGCAATGAGTTGCCTTACAAGTCAGTCAATCACGGCATCATGCACGCCTGTGGCCATGATGCCCATATCGCTATGCTGTTGGGCGCTGCCCGAACCTTGGCAGCCTTCCGGGAACGATTGATGGGCACGATCATTTTCGTCTTCCAACCAGCTGAGGAAGGCGCGGTCAAGAGTCCGCTTGATGGAAGATTACTCTCAGGCGGCCGCGATCTCATTGAGGATAACGTGCTGGAAGGTGTCGACTATGCCTACGCGCTACATGTCATGCCAGAGCTTCCGGTCGGAACGCTTGGTATTCACCCTCATGATGCCATGGCAGCGTCCAGCCATTTTAAGGTGGAATTTCAGGGGACATCCGGTCATCATAGTGCTCCGCATAGAGCTGTAGATGCGATCCAGATGGCGGCACAATATATAGGAGAGATTAACGGAATGATGGCTAATCGAATCGATCCGCAGGAGGCGGCGGTGTTGGCCTTCGGAACGTTGCAGGCTGGTACTGCTGTTAATGTGGTCGCTGAACACAGTGAACTGACAGGAACGTTTAGAGCGTTTACCAAGACGACGGTAGCTGCAATTACAAATGGTTTACAGCGCCATGCTTCAGCTATAGCTGAGTCTTACGGAGGGAAATACAAGCTGGAGCTGCGTGAAGGAATTGCAGTAGTGAACAATGCGAAAGCGGTGCAGCAGGTGCTTCATGCAGCCCGTGCAGTTCTAGGTGAGGATCAGGTAATACTTCTGGAGCAGCCAAGTCTGGCTGGTGAGGATTTTGGTTGGTATCTTGATAAAGTTCCTGGTGCCTTCGCCTTTATCGGTTGCGGCAATAAGGAGAAGGGAATTCTCCATGCTATCCATCAGCCACAGTTTAATATCGATGAAGCGGTGCTAGGTCATGGTGCGAGTATACTGGTTAGACTCGCAATACAGCATAATGGCCCGGCCAGCGGTAAAGAAACGTAAAAGGTACCCAACTAGGGTACCTTTTACGTTTCTTTAAGCTAGTCAACTCACCAGAAATACGTTTCGAATGTGTAACCGTTTTTCCCAAAGAAAGTTATCTCCCCGCTTGTCACTTCCTCAGGAATGTCAAAAAACATGCCTTGTTTACCCGCGATATTATAGGTGTGAGTTACTTTCTTATCATGAACTTTGTAACTTAACTCGAAATGACTGAATTGCTTCTTAAGACCTTGATCGAACATACCGACACTAACGAGTTGTCCGCTCCTCTTCACTTGGACGTCGTCTCCATCATCCCCCATGCCTAAATCCATACTCCAGTCCAAACTCCCGTTTTTTAAACGATCGACGTATTTCAACATAAGCGATTCTACGCCATCTTCCTCTTCGATATGTAAAAGTACAGCTGTATATTTATCAATAATCCGAGAGTCCAGAACTGGGAGTCCGCTCAAAATAGCAAATTCAGTTAACTCCTGCTCTGTTATTGCCTCTCCTGAGGGATCATCCATCTCGATAGGTTTCATTCCTAGCCAATCTTCCCACTCCTCAGGAGATTCGAGTTCAGCACGAAAGTCATCATCCGTGGTAATGATCGCTGTTCTAGTTGCTACATCCCAATCAACGGAGATCCCGATTCGTTCAGCAATAGCACGCAATGGAACCATAATATCACTGCCGGAGAGATAAGGTGTAGGACTCTTCCAATTGATCCAAACGTCAGAATCCTCTATATCTTCGTTGTAATCGCTAAACATATAATCACTTTTATCCGGATAAATAGAAAGTGCTCCGTTAAAATGTGAAATAAAAACATGCGGATAAGGGTTATCTATAAACTTCGAAATATCGGCTTGTATGTCGGGATGCTCAAAAAGTCGGGTTGGAACGAACGTTTTTCCCTCTATTAAAGTAGGCAATTCATCTTGAAAGGAAAATTTTATGCCATTAATTGTAACGGAGGGTTGGATAGAATCGGATAACTTCGGTACAACAGAAGCCGATGCGAAGATCGGAGTCGAATTGGAAGCTGATAAGAAAAGAATAAGTAAAACGTTCATGAAGCGGCGGTTGGGCATGACTATAAATCTCCTTTTTTTTGTTTATCACATTAATAATCAAATCAATATCCTAAATATACCATGTGGAGATTATTATAAGGGATTCTTAGCACAAAGGCTTAAATCAAGTAGTTTTTTTTCTTGACAGGACCATTAGTTTGACATTATGCAAACACTTAACTATACTTATTATAGTGACTTACTTAATTATATTGAATCGACAAATCATAAATGAATTCTTACTTCTTAAAGAAAAGAGGATAATCATGGAACAATATCGGATCAATGCAGACAACGGCTTAGAGTTTGGACTTTATACATTAGGTGATCATCTAGGGAACCCTGAAACTGGGAGCCGAATATCTGCCAAACAACGCATACGTGAAATTATTGACTTGGCTCAATTAGCGGAGCAAGCAGGAATTGATTTTTTTAGTGTAGGAGAGAGTCATCAAGAGTATTTTGCTACTCAGGCGCATACCGTTGTGCTGTCAGCTATTGCACAGGCTACTAAGAAAATGAAAATAGGTAGTTCATCTACGATTATAAGCACCTCTGATCCGGTTAGAGTGTACGAAGATTTCGCTACAATTGATTTGATCTCAAATGGTCGAGCTGAAATAATAGCTGGCCGTGCATCTAGAGTGGGGTTATATGAACTATTGGGCTATGATCTTAATGATTATGAGGAATTATTTGAAGAAAAATTCGACTTGTTATTAAAGATAAATGAAAACGAAGTTATGAATTGGAAGGGAGAATTTCGTAACCCTCTAAAAAATGCAAGAATCCTCCCTCGTCCTGAGGGAAACTTACCGATATGGAGAGCTGTAGGGGGAACTTCTGCCAGTGCGATCAAAGCAGGCATTGCAGGTGTACCAATGTTTTTGGCCCATTTAGGGGGTCCCGCAGTCTTGTTTAAAAGATCCATTGATGCTTATCGTGAAGCTGCAAGCCAGAACGGATTCGATCCGTCGAAGCTGCCTGTAGCGACTGCTGGATTCTTTTACGCGGATGAAACAACACAGAAGGCACAAAGAGCCTATTATCCATATATAAACGAAGGAATGAAATTAACCAATGGACGTGGTTTTCCCAAACAGGCGTTTGCTCAAGGAGCCGATCCGCGCGATGTTATGAATATTGGCAGCCCACAGGAAATCATTGAAAAAATTCTATATCAACATGAACTCTTCGGCCATCAACGATATATCGCACAAATGGATTTTGGTGGCGTACCTTTTGAAAATTTAATGAAAAACATAGATTTAATTGGTTCTGAAATTCTACCAGCTATTAAAAAATATACGGCAAAAAAATAAACTCCAGGAGGTCAGAATTATGAAAATCGTAGCATTATCAGGGTCAAAGATAGGCTCGAAAACCAGAATCGCTATGAATCACACAATAAATTCGTTTCATGAAAAATACCAAGATGCAGAAGTTACGCTTCTAGATCTGGCGGAGTATGATGTTCAATTCAGTGATGGTCGCAATTATCTGGAATACGAAGGGGACACCAAGTACGTAATTCAAACGATCATGGAAGCAGATGTAATCGTAATCGGAACGCCTATATTTCAAGCTTCCATCCCAGCAACACTAAAGAATATATTCGATTTAGCACCCGAAAAAGCATTTCAACACAAGGTTGTAAGTATGCTCGTCACGGCAGGTTCTGCACGTCACTATCTGGTAGCTGAGCAGCAATTGAAACCGATATTGGCCTATATGAAAGCGCAAATTGTTCAAACGTATGTATTTATAGAAGAGAAGGATTTTTATCGAAAAGAAATAGTAAATGATGATGTGCTATTCCGTATAGATCGCTTAGTAGAAGACACCTATGTACTCTCTGAGACTTACGCCAAAATTCGAGAGGCTGAAGAAGCTAAATATGGTTTCTAAGGAAGATCAAAATAAAACCGATGATCTAAACCAAAAGATCATCGGTTTTTTGTTTGCTAAATAAGATAACGGACCATGTATCTTTTAACGTAATTCACTTGGAGTCCGTTGTTTAATCTGTTTAAATACTCTGTTAAAGGTACGGATATTAGTGAAACCGCATTCCAGTGCGATATCTAAAATGGATTTGTCTGTGGTCAGCAGCAGCTGTTCTGCCTGGTTGACTCGGATGTTGCTAAGGTATGCAATATAGCTCATACCCGAAAGACTCTTGAAGAAGCGGGAGAAATAAAAAAGACTCATATTGGCTTTCCTTGCGGCGTCAGCAAGTGTGATGGGATGCATGTAGTTGACGTCGAGGTATTCAAGAACCCCTTGCATAATCTTCATGTTAGTGATGCGCCTTTTATCTTTCTGTGGATTAATCTTATCCATGGGAACATGCCGTAAAATGAGTCCGCTCCACTCGTGCAAAAGACCAATGATTACCTGTTCATGATATTCCAGCTTCTGATTATATTCGTCCATAAGTTCCTGCAGGATCAGAGAAAGACGGTTGTTGATACGCACTTCTTCTTCTCGTATAGCTATTCGTTTCTCCATAAATGGGGAAGTCAGCCTCACATTCAAAGGCCATCCACCAGGAAAACCGATTAATGAAGGATTGAATATCACCATCATTATCTTGGAGCTGCTGTCTTTACTGTCATAGTAGTGGATGTCTCCGCTGCTGCATATAGCCATATCTCCTGCTTTCAAGATCCTCGTTTCGGAGTTAATTCCCATCCGAATTGAACCTTCAAATACATAGACTATCTCAAGATCGTTATGCCAGTGGGCTAGAAAATCAATATCATTAGACATTATTACAGTGAAGGGAAAAGTCGAATGGTAAGTTCTATTTTCGTGAAAGGCTTTCATGAGATCTCCTGTTCATGCGGTTTAATTTTAGGTTCGCCTCTAAAACTTAGCAAAAAATGACCATTCCTACAAGTGAAATGGCGAGCACACCTCTCTGATCTGGATTACAATTTCATCAGATGGACGAAAGGCTGACTACATATATAGAGGAAAAGGAGATTGCAGGATGACGAAGAAAGCATTGATTGTAAAAGGTGGATGGGATGGGCATGAACCAAATGAAGTAGCCGCAATATTTGCTGGCATTCTAGAGGCTGAAGGCTTTGAAGTTGAAGTGTCTGATACGCTGGAGAGCTTCAACAGTGCAGAGCAGCTTACGGATTTAAGCCTTATTGTACCGGTATGGACTATGGGAGAAATCAGTAATGATCAGGTATCCTCAGTTCTGATGGCAGTAGCTTCTGGAGTAGGAATTGCCGGTTGTCATGGAGGGATGTGCGACTCTTTCCGTAACAATACAGAGTGGCAATTTTTGACCGGGTCACAATGGGTAGCACATCCATTTAACGATGGGGTAGAGTACGAAGTTAATATCGTACATTCTGGCTCGAGTCCCATTGTGGAGGGCATCCAAGATTTCAAGGTGAAATCGGAACAATATTATTTACATGTAGATCCTGCAGTGGATGTCTTGGCAACAACTACGTTTGTAATGAGTGAGGGTGAGCATTCAGCAAATGGTGTCATCACGATGCCCGTTGTATATACGAAAAAATGGGGAAAAGGGAAGGTTTTCTATAATTCACTTGGCCATCATGCAGACGTTTTCGATATACCGGAAGCCAAGGAACTGATGCGAAAAGGCTTTTTGTGGGCGGCTAACTAAAACTGAGATAAGGTGGGAATGATCTTGCGCAAAGTGAAGGTAGGTATAGTCGGCTGCGGAAACATCAGCAGTATTTATTTTGAAAATTTGAATGGGACTTTCGTTAATACTGAGGTTTATGCTTGTTCCGACTTGGATAATGGTCGTGCAGAGCAAGCGGCAGAGAAATATGGCGTTCCTCATGTATGGACGACAGAACAATTACTTGCTTCGGAAGAGATTGAAATAGTCGTTAATCTAACAACGCCTAATTTTCATTTTGACGTGTGCAAGCAAGCCTTGCTAGCTGGCAAGCATGTGTATGTAGAGAAGCCCTTATCCCTTTCCCTTGAAAATGGGACTGAGCTAGTTCGTCTGGCGAAGGAAAAGAACCTGTTCCTTGGCTGCGCACCAGATACTTTCCTTGGAGGTGGACTGCAAACCTGCAGTAAGCTGATTGCGGATGGTTATATCGGGGAGCCGGTGGCAGCAACTGCCTTTATGCTTTGTCATGGACATGAAAGCTGGCATCCTGATCCGGAATTTTATTATAAAGCCGGTGGAGGACCCATGTTCGACATGGGACCCTACTATCTAACCGCGTTAGTATCTTTGCTAGGCCCAGCTAAAACAGTATGCGGCATCACTAAAACCTCCTTTGCTCATAGAACGATCACGAGCGACAAAAAGTTTGGCAAAGTCATTGATGTAGAGGTGCCCACACATGTTGCTGGAACGATTGAGTTTGACAGTGGCGCTGTGGCAACCATGATTACCAGCTTTGATGTTTGGCACAGTACTTTGCCGAGAATCGAAATTTACGGATCGCAAGGAACCTTGATCGTACCGGACCCTAATAACTTTGGAGGACCGATCCTTTTACGCCCGGCACACAGCTCGGAATTCCAAGAGATCCCACTTATCTACAATTATGCAGATAATAGTAGAGGAATAGGAGTAGCAGATATGGCACATTGCATCGACACGGGGGAGACTCCGCGTGCAAACGGAGAACTCGCCAATCACGTACTTGAGATCATGCATGCATTCCATACAAGTTCCGATTCTAAGCAATATGCTCAACTGGTAACCAGCTGCGAGCAGCCCAAGCTATTGCCGCTGGGCTTAGTCAAAGGGTATTTAGAGTAGTAATTTAAATGTACGCTGCAGATAATCAGCTTTCAAAAAGGGTAGAAGACAGATCTTTAAGTCTATCTACCCTTTTTGGTTTGATGAATCGCAGCATACACCAAATCTTCACCATACACTTACCAGACAGGTCTTGATCTTATAGTAGATTTATCTTCATTTGCTTTATATACAAGTGTTGTTAAATCATCTTTGAGCATTTGCAGTCGTTCAGTACCTATGATTTCAATCCAACGTTGCTCAATCTCAGTTAGTATTTCCTCTTTTGCTTTCACCGCTAACCAACCTCGCTCAGTCAAAATAATGATTTTTCCTCTCTTGTCAGTGGGATGATTTTCGCGAATTACATAACCACTTTTCTCAAGATAATCTACCATTTTACTTACAGCTTGCTTCGTAATTCCTAAATATTCGGCTAATTCTATACCTGTTGCTCCGTTTGGAGCAATACACTTAAACATAAAACCATGTACAGGTCTAATATCTGCAAATCCTAATTCACGCAATCTATCTTGTAGTTCATTAATGGATGTACTAAAGGATAATGATAAAAGTGTTGTCAGATCCAATTTACTAAAGACTTCCTGAGCCATTCATAAAACCTCCTTAAATAAAGTCAACTTAGTTGACTTTGTACGAAATACATTGTACTATGCGAAAAGTAGTCAATCAAATTGACTATATTTTCTATTGTGAAAGAAATAGGAATCACTGAAACAGAATTAATAAATTATGGAGGGTTCTCATGACTAATATTGTTAAAGTTAGAGCAAGTGTATTTATTCCAACACCGTGGACTGATCCTAGGAAGGATGAAGAAACAGGAAACGTAATCCATTTTGAAGGTGACTCACGTGAATTCACACCCTATGCTGTCAACGCTATGCGCTCCAGAGTGGAACAAGAGGTAGTTGTAGATTTTTACAAAAAAGATATTTTCACATATGCAAATACTGGTATTACAACAGAAAGAGTTACTACTCCAGATGGTTCTGTTAATAAAAAAACAGGAAAAGCTACTACAGAAGGTATTTTGTGCACTGATATTGTGTGGGGCTCTGAAGACGTTAGGTTTCAAATGAGTGCAAGTGCTAGCAATCCATTAAATGCATTTGCACCTCCAGTTGACTATCTTTTAATAGTTCATATTCAAAAGGATGGTACTGTCAATATGCAAGGAGCACATGATGGATTTCCTTGTTTTGAATTTTATAAACAAGTGAACTTTGGAACGTTCGAACAAATTTA
Source organism: Paenibacillus sp. Marseille-Q9583 (assembly GCF_976954365.1). Classification (NCBI taxonomy): domain Bacteria; kingdom Bacillati; phylum Bacillota; class Bacilli; order Caryophanales; family Paenibacillaceae; genus Paenibacillus; species Paenibacillus sp. Marseille-Q9583. The sequence continues at coordinate 19,766 of NZ_CDRJTB010000065.1, read as the reverse complement.
TACACATGATTACAGAGTAACTGGTGATACTCCTGAAGCTATGGCTGGAGAAATGGAGTATAGTTTCAAAAAAATATTATTAACAACATAAGAGATCACATCAGGAGGAACAAGGAATGACAACAGTTTTATTTGTAAAAGCAAACAATCGACCAGCAGATCAGTCGGTAAGTGTTAGATTATTTGAAGCTTTTTTAGCGAGCTATAAAGAATCACATCCAAATGACACTGTAGTAGAGCTGGATTTATACAACGAGGAATTGCCTTACGTAGGTGCAGATATGATTAACGGAACATTTAAGTCTAGTAGAGGATTAGATTTAACAGTAGATGAAGCAAAAGCAGTAGCTGTTGCTGATAAGTATTTAGATCCATTCCTTGCAGCTGATAAAGTCGTATTTGGGTTCCCTTTATGGAATTTAACCATCCCAGCTGTACTACACACATATATTGATTACTTAAACCGCGCAGGCAAAACATTTAAATATACGCCAGAAGGTCCAGTAGGGCTTATTGGAAATAAAAAAATAGTGTTATTAAACGCAAGTGGTGGTGTGTATTCTAAGGGACCAAAAGTTGATTTAGAGATGGCTGTTAAATATGTAACAAGTATGATGAACTTCTTTGGTGTGAAAAATTTAGAGACTATTATCATTGAAGGGCACAGCCAATTCCCTGATAAGGCAGATGAGATTATTGTCGCAGGGCTTGAAAAGGCTGTTAAAGTATCAAGGACGTTCTAATTAACCAAGCGTGTATCAGTCTATATAGGGCAGTACCAACACTTTTATAGCGGTGGTGCTGCTTTTTTATTCGCCTATTTCACTATTTTTGGGGAGTACGTAAAGTCGATAGAAAGAAGGATTACATTACAATGGAACGGTTATGGACAAAAAACTATATCATGCTGACCCTTACAGCTTTATTACTATTTAGTGGATTTTATTTACTAATGCCAACATTGCCTATGTTTATCAAACAACTAGGTGGAAGTGAATCTCAAGTTGGATTAATAATTGGAGTGTTTACAATATCTGCAGTAATTTTTCGTCCTATTATAGGAGGATTAATGGATCGGTATGGTCGACGTGCATTCATAATAAGCGGATTACTATTTTTTGCTATAACCATGTATTTTTATGATTGGGTAACAGGCATTATATTTTTAGTAGGATTACGTATCCTCCATGGAGTAAGCTGGGCAGTTGCTACAACTTCGATAGGTACCGCTGTGACAGATGTAATTCCACAATCTCGTCGTGGAGAAGGTATGGGATGGTATGGACTAGCAATGACATTAGGAATGGCTTTAGGACCAATCGTTGGTCTTTGGGTAACAAAATCATATTCCTTTCATTATCTATTTCTTCTATGTACAGCATTGGCATTGATTGCATTCATACTTGGATTTGGTGCGAAAATTCCAGCAGTACAATACACATCAAAAAAACCAATATCATTTTATGAAAAAACAGTTTTACCTATCGCTATCGTTACATTTTTCTTATCATTTACTTTTGGTGGTATTACAACTTTTTTACCACTGTTTGCGGCAAATATTGAAGTTAACACGGGTACTTTTTTCTTAGTGTATGCAGTCACACTTACAGTAATTAGACCACTTACAGGGAAGATATCCGATAAGTATGGGGAAGGGGTCATTATTGTACCTGCTCTTTTCATATTGATAGTCGCACTATTCGTCCTAACAATGACTAAAGGAATTGCTGGAGTGGTTATTACAGCTATTTTGTACGGAATTGGATTCGGATCAGTTCAAGCAGCGCTTCAAGTAGCGATGATTCGATTAGCCCCACCAGCGAAAAGAGGTGTAGCGAACGCTACATTCTTTACTGCTTTTGATTTAGGAATTGGTTTAGGAGCTATACTACTTGGATTTGTTTCACAGCTTATGGGATATCAGATGGTATTTATTACTTGTGCTATATCTGGGTTTATTAGTCTGGTGTTTTTTATATTGTTTGTAAAAAAGACACTAAAAACAACCTGAACCTTCGTTATCAATAAGACAGTAAACTTGATTTCATTGGTTTATATGATAGGATTTTGAATGAGGCAAGGCTCTATTAAGATTAAGAATAGGAGGTTAGGTATGCAAGAAAATACATTGATAGCCTCGGATTTCAGGTTTTCAATTAACCTCCCTGAAGACGCTATCGCTTCCTGGCATCAAGAACTTGAGGTAATGTACATCTTGCAGGGAACTGGGGTACTACAGTTGGATGACAATCAGTTTACCTATGAAGTTCAGCAGGATGACATTATTGTATTGAATAGCTACCAACTGCACGCTTTAAATATGAAAGGTTCGGGCAAGGCGCTATCGCTGTTTATCTCGCCGGCATTTTTGGCAGCTTTTTGTCCTGAGATTGAAAGTATAATTATAGAGTGTAAGTCTTTTCTATACCCTAAGGACGAACAAGCTCGCTTTAATGTAATCCGAAGTGAGTTCGCCAGTGTATTCCAGGCCTATTACAAAAACGAATCTCGTTTACCTATACTAATGCGTAGTCGTGTAGGTGTACTGCTGAACAGTCTAGTGCATACTTTTCTTGAGCAGAACAAGCAGAAGGATCCCTCCAAATCCTCAAGTAAGGAAAGATTGCGCAAAGCAACCGACTATCTCCACCGACATTATCGGGAAATTATTACTCTGAGTGGACTAGCCTCCACTATCTATTTAAGTAGCTCCTACCTGTCCCATTTATTTCAGAAACAGCTTGGCCTTACTTTTACTGCCTACCTTACAAATGTCAGACTGAGTCAGGCGGTGGCACTTCTTCGTAGTGAAAGAACGATCACGGACATCGCCTCAGAAGTTGGATTTCCAAGTACCAATGCTTTGATCGACGCCTTCAAACGGCGCTTTGGTGTTACACCAGGGCAATACCGTCTAGTAAAAGAGCATGATGCGACAGATACACAGGAGAACAGAATGGTCACAGCGGGATTTTCGACTGATTTCACTTCACTAATGCGGCATTTGCATCACAACGAGCACTCCATTGTCCAACCTCAGGTCAATGAGGGATATGATCTTCATGTGGACACTGGCCGTAAGATTCGGACGCTGAGTCATAACTGGCGGACGTTGATTAATGCAGGTTACGCCAAGGATCTGTTGAATGGCGCGGTACAGGCGCAAATACGAAAGCTGCAAAAGGAGATTGGCTTTCGCTATATGCGCTGCAAAGGTCTGTTAGACGATGACATGATGCTGTATGTCAGGAAAATGTCTGGTAGCGCAGATTATAACTTTGTTTATGTAGATGAGGTAATGGACTTCATGCTTTCAGTGGAGTTAAAGCCTTATGTTGAATTTAGTTATATGCCTTCTGCATTAGCGAGGGAAGCCGTGTTTCCATTTAAGAGGCCAAGCATCCTTTCTATGCCTGAGCATCTTGACAAATGGTTCGACCTTGTGACTTCCCTTATTAGGCATTTCATTGATCGGTATGGGATTGAGTCCGTGCGGGAATGGAGGTTTGCTCCTTTCGTGAGTCCAGAGTTCTCAGGATATGGTGTGTTTACCATGGAAGAATACTGGGTGCTTTACCGTGAAACCAGCCACGCCATCCGTGCTATCGATCCGCAGCTACATATTGTTGGTCCAGGAAGCAACATTGATTCTAGTAATTTTATCAACGAATTCCTAGTGTCTTGCAGTAAGGCGAATTGTTTGCCCGACTCTTTGGCTCTACGTGCTTATCACAGCATCTTACCGGGTCAGGAAGACACTGGTCTTCAGCTCATGGCAGAGGATGAAGCTTTTCCACTTGCGGTAAGCGGCGATGAACAGTTTATGAAACACGCGTTACATAAGGTCAAAAAGCTGTTGCGTCAACGTGGTTTCGCTAGTCTGCCCGTGATTCTTGAAGAGTGGAGTAATAACATATGGCAGCGTGATTTGTGTAATGATACCTCCTACAAATCAGCTTTTCTTTTCAAAAATATTCTGGAGAATTACGACCACTTTGAGGCTATGGGATACTGGTCGCTCAGTGACCATATGGAGGAAATTGTTCCTTCGTCGGATCTCTTTCATGGCGGGTTTGGTTTATTCACTCGCGGAGGTTTGCCCAAAAGCTGTTATCGGGCGCTGCAATTGTTGCGTTATGCAGGAAGCGGTCTGATAGCTGAAGGTGATGGGTATTTTATAACGTCCTCGAAAGGTGAAATACAGATATTCCTATATAATTATTGTCATTATGATACTCTATATCGCTACCGTCATACCACTCACTTGACTCAAACCGAACGTTACAACGTGTTCAATATACGCAATACCCGTCAGTATCACATTCGTCTAGACGGCTTAACGCCGGGTGTTTATACAGAGCGAAGGTATTCAGTAGGTCCGGCTGGGGGAAGCGCCTTTGATGAATGGTTGAATATGGGGGCACCTAAGGACATGCGTCTAGAAGAATGGTCTTATCTTGAAGGTCGGTCCCTACCGTTATTTCAAATGCGTTCGCTGCAGGTGACAGCAAATTTTGTGGTAAATGCTGTTGTACAACCACATGAGGTACAAGTGATTAGATTAACACGTTAAATAGAGAATAGTATAACAAGGATGACTTTAGTGTTGTCCTTTTTTGTTTTTTATATTGTATTTTTGCTCTCGACATCATTTTTGAAATCGCTTTCAATAATAATGATAAAAGAAGGATATAACAAAAGAAATAATGCGATATTTTTTCTGCAAACCTAAACCTATAATTGAGTTATGGCAACCAATACAAATCGCGCTAATAATTTTACCATTACCGTTCAAAACGGTGAAGTTGCTGCCAGTGTTCTATTACATCCACGGAGGCGGTTTCGTAGCAGGAGGACCCGAAGTAGTAGAGGAGATGTGTAAGCTTGTGGTCCTTGCTAAAGAAGTTAAACAGTGTCATTACATCGGAACAATTGGGACGAGCAATGATTCAGGTAACGATTAACGGGTATCCAAGACCCAGAATAGAAAGTAATGAGCTCAAATCCATGATCAGGAGATTAAATCAATGAACATTATCATTAGACAAGAAAAAGCCCAAGATATTAACGAAGTCTACCATGTAGTCCGAAAATCATTTGAAAATGCGGAATATTCAGATCATGATGAGCACAATTTGGTAAATAGACTAAGGAGCTCGACAAAGTTTATTCCGGAGTTATCTCTTGTAGCTGAATATGAGAATAAGATCGTCGGTCATATCCTTTTTACAGAAATTCTAGTGGGTGATCAAACTCTGGTTGCGCTTGCACCTGTTGCAGTACTACCAGAAATGCAAAGCAAGGGCATAGGGAAGCTACTGATTACTGAAGGCCACAAAATCGCAACACAGCTTGGATATAAAGGCTCAGTCGTTTTAGGTCATGATAAGTATTATCCGAAGTTTGGTTATAAAAAAGCTAGTCAATTTGGTATAGAAGCACCTTTCGAAGTTTCAGACGATAATTTTATGGCCGTTGAGCTTATAGATGACGGTCTCTCAGATGTCCATGGCGTTGTCAAATACGCTAAAGAATTTTTTGAAATTAGATAAACGTAAAAAAGTGGAGCAAATGCTACGGCAGTTGCTCCACTTTTTTATTTGTTTACAGAATCAATTAACAACTTTAAAAAAAGGATTGTGGAATATCGTTACTGAAAACGGCTTGACGAACGACACTATCCTGTATAAAATGAAGCAGTGATTTAGTAAATTAGTAAATGAGTAAATTAGTAAATAGGAGTGGTGTATTGAAAATACCAACAACGTTTAAACATAATCATGTTGTCATGTTGGAGGGTTTTGACATGGTGTAAAAAATAATAAAGGATATGGGGAATTAAAATGTTTTCTAATCGTTATGTTCGAACAATTATCCTCTCCCGTGTGTTATTGCAGCTCGGAATATGGATCCGGAATTATGCTGTCCTTCTTTATGTATCTGAATTGACGAATAATAATCCGGTAGATGTATCTCTGATATCGGTTGCCGAATTTGCACCGATCTTTCTTTTTGGTCTTATTGGTGGGACCTTTGCCGACCGATGGCGGCCGAAGAGAACCATGGTATGGAGCGATTTGTTATCTGGCTTGTCCGTCGGGGTGGTGCTGATTGCGGTCACGAATGGCGAATGGATTGCGCTTCTTATCGGATCTTTTGTATCTGCCAGCTTATCTCAATTTTCTCAGCCTTCGGCGATGAAACTGTACAAGAGACATGTGCCAGCTGAACAGCTGCAAGGCGTTATGGCGATGTCCCAAACCCTTGTCGCTGTCTTTACGGTTTTGGGACCCGTTATCGGTACGTTTATTTTTATTAAGTTTGGAATTCACGTATCTCTGATCCTGACAGCCGTTATGTTTCTGGGCTCTTCGCTTATATTGTCTTCCCTTCCTCGGGATGAAGAAGAACCGAAGTCAGGTAAAGCCAGCGGCTTCATCAAAGAGTTAACGGCTGGCTTGCGTTACATCGGGTCGAGTAAACCCTTAAGAACACTTAGTTTAACTTTCTCAGCGGTGGGTTTGGCATCAGGACTAACTCAGCCGCTTCAGATTTTTCTTGTCATCGAGAACTTAGGTAAGGACAAACAATTTCTTCAGTGGCTTGTGATGGCTAGTGGGGCAGCCATGTTAGTAGGCGGAGCTGCAATAATCGGGATAGCCAAAAAAGTAAGGCCACAGCTATTGCTTTTGATAGGCTTACTCGTCAATGCCGTCTGTACGGTTGGAATGGGAGCTTCTAAGCAAATTTGGCTGACGATTATTTTCTTGGTGATCAGTGGTTTGTTTTACCCTTGCATTCAAGGAGGGATTCAGACACTTCTTGTGCGAAATACCGAAGGGGCCTTTATTGGCCGAGTTTCAGGAGCAATCATGCCTATTTTTATGGGAATGATGGTGGTTGGCATGTTCATTTCCGGCTACCTAAAGGATAAGTTCTCCTTGATGGGCGTATTTATGGCGAGTGGTGTATTTGTGATTATTGGGGCGCTTTTTCTGCTTCCTATTGTGGTTAAGAAAAGAAGTAAAGTGGAGCTGGAATTGCTGGGAAAATGAAATCCAACTACAATTTCCATGAATTTATTATCTGCGATAAGGAGAGGAAGATATGGATATGAATAAACGCAAAGAGCTGATCGAGGAGTACAAACAGATTAAGATTTATATGGGTGTTGCTCAAATCAAAAACCAAATCAACGGCAAAATATTTATCGACAGCTATCCTAATTTGAAAAACAAATGGCTTACCCTGCAAATGCAGTTGGATTCAGGGAGATTTGCAAATGCCCAGCTCCAGAAGGATTGGAAAGAATTCGGTGCGGATGCGTTCACCTATGAGGTACTAGAACAGAAGGAGATAGATAAGGTAACTGATATGCGCTGGGAACGGAAGAAAATCTTAAAGCCATGGTTAGAGAAGTTACAGCCCTACGGAGATAAAGGTTATAACAAACCACGAATTGACTAACGATGAAATCCAAGATAAGATGAAACCGTCGTTTAGTAAATTAGTAAAATAGTAAATGGAAGGAAGAAAAAAACCATGAAAATACCTACAACTTTAAAACATAAGCCTGTTGTCGTATCGGAGAATTATGAGAAGGTTGACGGCCGAATGGCTGGAAACACGGATGCGAAAGGTCTTTCCTTAGGATTGGCGCAGTGGAATGATCGAGGAAAGGTCGATATTTCGGCTAAGGTATGGAGATATACCGGGGAAAAATGGTCCAGACAATCGGAGGAACTGCCTCTTCATCGCGTGCTTGATTTGTCCATTCTAATTTGCCGGTCGTTAGAACATTTCCGCGAAGCGTATCGATATGAGAATTTATATGATCCGGAGCAGCCCGTCATCGACAGAGTTGGCCTGCAAGGGGATGCGATGACTGTAGCGGTATGTACAGATAATGAGCGAATTAATGATGATATTAAGCTGTTTAATCAAGCTCTTAGCGATGACGATGAAATGATCGGTGAGCGTCTGAGCACGTTATCCAAAATATTAAAGGATATGGGATATTAAACAGTGAGTGGTAGTCAAACAGGGCAAAAAAGCCTTTGTGACTGCCGCTTTTTTTTAATTACACTACGATTAAATTTCAGAATCAAAGTAGATAAGCAAATAAATTAAGAAAATATTATTTAAAGGGAGAATGCTATATGGCTACTATTGATGATTTTTTGAAACTGGATATTCGTGTTGGAACAATAATTAAATCTGAATTCTTCGCCGAAGCAAAAGTTCCTGCGATCAAGCTTGAGATTGATTTTGGAGAAGAGATCGGAATAAAGAAATCAAGTGCACAAATTACTAGAAGATATGTGGCTGAAGATATCATCGGAGAACAAGTAATTGCGATAGTCAATTTTCCTCCTCGACGAATTGCAGGCTTTAATTCAGAGGTATTAGTCCTTGGAGGTGTACCTGAAAAGGGTGACGTAATTCTATTGAAGCCAGATATGGAACTGCCGAATGGAACACCGATTGGATGATTTTCCTGAAATATAATTAAGTCAAATACTTAACTAGTTGATCCCCTAAAAATGTCCCCTCTGTTCAATAATGCTCAGTTGCGGATAATTCAATTATAATTGTTTTTACTATCCAGTTTATCAATACTATCTGGTAAGCTGTACATAAATTGATCGTATTAGTAAACGAAAGGTTAAGAAAATTTCGAAATAGTCCTTAAAGGATACAGATCCGAGACTATTCGATTTATAGGAGTTGAAGCAATGGTGACGTATGAGAAACCGAGATTGGCCATAAGTGAAATTAAAAAACTATTAGAAAATCATCTTGGGCCTGGTTCGACTGAGATTAAACCGCTTTCTGGTGGCAACATAAGTAATGTGTTTTCATTCAACCACGAAGGGAAGGGATATGTTGTGAAATTCAGTGATCTGGAAGGAGCATATGAAACGGAACACTATGTATCCCATTTGCTCTCAGGTCAAAACATCCCATTCCCCAAATGTTTGGTGTTAGGGAGAATTAACCAGTTAACTTATTTAATCATGGAACGAATGGAAGGACGGAATCTATCCGATTTCACAGCAGAGGAACAAACTCATCAGTTGCCTGAGATTATTGGTATTTTGAAAAAAATGGCTGAAGCAGATATAGGGTCAACTAACGGCTATGGGTGGATCACTGCTGACGGCAACGGATCCTATGTATCATGGAAAGACTTCGTCGTTGCCGTAAATGCGGAGGATCAAAGGGGAACGTTCTGGGAGAACTGGCATGATCTCTTCCGTACTTCTTGCTTGGAGAGAGATGTATATGAAGAAATATACGGTCGGTTGATGGACTACGTACCCTATAATGAATCGTACAGAAGCTTTATACACGGAGATTTTCAACAGTGGAATATTTTGTCCGATGGAACACGAATTACCGGCATCATCGATGGGAATTGCATGTACGGTGATTCTCTCATAGACCTTGCGATTCTCGATCGGCATATGCCGTGGAGTGATGTCATTAAGACATATCAAATCAATCAAGAGAAAGCCAACATAAAGGTACCTTATTTTAAAGAGCGACTAATGGGAGCCTATTATTTCAAGGGGCTCGACGGACTACGCTTCTATGCTAAAATGGGATGGAACGATGCTTATCAGAACACACGGCAATTTCTTTTAAACCTGAATACTTAACGTCAGGATACATAACTTGTAATCCAAAACAAGTCTAGTATTAATTCTAAATGACATAAAAAGATTGAGAGCCCCCATTTGTTTAAATTGGGCTCTTTTATTTATGGAGTGCTGTCTGATACTAGCTTCAGACTTACAATCTGTAATATTTGCACCTGGACTTGTCATTAATCCACTATCTAGAGCTTTGTCCAACTTGATAAAATGTAAGCGCAATCATAAAAAATATCGATTGGAGGAGTACGGCATGAAAAAGATTGGAACAGGTTTTATATTCTTATTTGTGATGTGCGTAGCATTATCTACTACTGCGTTCGCTAAACAGCCTTATTCATCCTACTGGTTTCCAGAGCAATTGCTTCAGTGGAGTCCGGCATCCGACCCGGATGCGGTATTCAACCGAAGTACAATTCCGCTGCAAGACCGCTTTGTGACAGATGGAGTCAATGCTCATGCAACAAAAGCGCCAAAAGTTATGGCTTTATCAGCACTGAACTCGGGAACAAGTGGTGTGCCGTCACAGGGATCAGACAAATTTGGAGCTAATACGTTTACTTATTGGCAATATGTTGACAAGCTGGTTTATTGGGGCGGATCTGCCGGAGAAGGGATCATCGTACCGCCAAGTGCTGATACGATCGACGCAGCACATAAGAATGGCGTACCGATCGTCGGAACGGTGTTCTTCCCGCCAACTGTTTATGGAGGGAAATATGAATGGGTGAAGCAAATGCTTCAGCAGAACAGCGACGGTTCCTTTCCTGCTGCAGACAAGCTGATCCAGGTTGCGAAGTATTACGGATTTGACGGTTGGTTTATTAACCAGGAGACTGAAGGTGGAACACCGGCTGATGCCCAGAAAATGAAAGCTTTCCTAAGTTATCTAGAATCGCACAAATCTTCATCTATGCAAATCGTATGGTACGACTCCATGACCAAGGAGGGCAGTATCAGTTGGCAAAATGCGCTAAATGACAAGAATGCAATGTTCCTGCAAGACAATAATAAGAAAATAACAGACAATATGTTCCTGAACTTCTGGTGGAAAGATCTTAAAAGCTCGGCAGAGAAGGCCAAAAGTTTAGATAGAAGTCCGTATGACCTGTATGCAGGGATAGATGTTGAAGCCAAGGGCTACGATACGAATGTGAACTGGAATCTGCTGTTTCCGGATGGTCAACCTGCCGTCACTTCCCTTGGTATCTACCGTCCAGACTGGGCTTTCAACAGCGCAGAAAGCATGGAGGATTTCTTCACACGCGAGAACAAATTCTGGGTGGGGCCAAACGGAAATCCGGGTAACACCGTGAGCGATCAGGCCTGGAAAGGAATCGCGAACAATGTGGTAGAATCATCCCCTGTAAATAAGCTACCTTTCATCACCAATTTCAATACAGGAAGCGGGCAGAAATATTATGTCCGAGGGCAGCAGGTACGAGATAAGGGATGGAATAACCGGAGCCTGCAGGATATCCTGCCAACATGGCGCTGGATCGCAGACAGCAAAGGAACTTCACTTACTCCAGAGCTCGATTGGTCCGATGCGTATTACGGTGGCAGTTCGCTGAAGGTTTCAGGTGATCTGAGCCATAACAATGCAACACATCTGAAGCTCTACAAGACAGACCTCAAAATCGAAGCAAGCACAAAGCTATCGGTTACTTATAAAACACTGAACAAGCCTAGCTTGAAGGTAGGTCTTGCTTTTGCAGACCAACCGGACCAATTTATCTTTCTTAATGTGAAGGATAAGACAGCACCAGGCTGGACTACCGAAACTTTGAATTTGACCCCATACAAAGGGAAACGAATCGTAGCAGTATCACTTTATTTTGATACCAAGGATACAATTAGTAATTATAGTATTCAAATTGGCCAGCTTTCCATCCAAAATACCAACGACCCGGTTAAAACGCTACCAGCGGTTCGCGAACTGAAGGTTACTCAATCCGATTTCCGCGATGGAATTTATGGAGATGCTAGATTGGAGTGGAAACCACTTGACCAGCAGGTGAAGCAATACGAAATCTATCGAGTACTTCCAGATGGCAGTGAGGTTTTATTGGGCGCAACGCCAAATCATGTGTTTTACGTTCCTGAGATGAGAAGAATAGACAAAGAAACGTTAACAGCATTAAAGGTCGTTGCAATCAATGGAAGATACGAGCAAGGTCAGGCCTCCAGCGCGAAGATCAGCTGGCCAGCTTATCCGAAGCCGATTGCAGAGTTTAAGGCTGATCGGACCTTGGTAGCTCCAGGTGAGAGCGTAAACTTCACCGACCTGTCGACCGAAGTGACAGAAGAATGGTCATGGAGCTTCGAAAGTGGTAGCCCAGCTGTCAGCACATCGAAGAACCCGGTTGTAATGTTCAATCAGGAGGGCGTATATAACGTGTCACTAACTGCAACTAACAGTTCGGGCCAAGACACAATTATGAAAAAGGCGCTCATTACAGTGAGTAAGGAAGCTGGTGCGGTGAAGAATTTAGCACTTGGAAAACCCGCAACAGCCGATCATGCATGTGGAGACAAGGAAGGCGCACCAAACGCAGTTGACGGTAAAGTGACGGATAATAGCAAATGGTGTGCACTTGGAAATCTGCCTCATTGGCTACAAGTCGATCTAGGAGCCGAGCATCAAATCAGCACATTTATCATCAAGCATGCTCAGAGTGGAGGAGAATGGTCCGGGTTTAATACAAGCGATTATACCATTCAGGTGAGTAACGACGGAACGAACTGGATGGATGTTGTAAACGTGCAAGGAAACTCGGCAGCTGAGTCGACAGACGCGATTGCTTTGGTGAAAGCTCGCTATGTAAAATTAATAACTCTTAAGCCCACCCAAGGAGCCGATACAGCAGCACGAATTTACGAGTTTGAAGTCTATGGGTTGTAGTTCGGTTCGAACCATGGTATTTGAATAACAAATAATAGCGGGAAACACAAAAAAGAACCTGAATAGCTTTCAGGTTCTTTTTTATTGCATATAAAAAGACACGATGATATAATCGGATCACGACTTCGAAAATTATAAAGGCATAGATAATGCATCTTATATTTATAATATACCATGCAGCTAAACTCTTGTCAAATTTTTTCTCATTTTAATGGTTAGGAGAGATATTGTATGCGTTCATTGGTTCTTGGTTTTCAGGAAATAGAAACAACACAGCTTTTGCTCGTGGGCGGAAAAGGGTTGAATTTAGGGCGATTATCAACTATCGAAGGAATAAAAGTACCAGAAGGATTTTGTGTTTCAACAGTGGGCTACCAAAAAGCCATCGAAAAGAACGAAAAGTATCATATTTTATTGGATCAACTATCTATGTTAAACGTAGACGATCGAGAGCAAATTGGTGAAATCAGTAGGAAGCTTCGACAACTCCTTATGGAAGTAGAAATTCCTTCTGATGTTGTGACAGCAGTTACTCACTATCTCTCCCAACTTGGTGAAGAACAGGCTTATGCAGTACGCTCTAGTGCAACTGCTGAAGATTTACCACATGCCTCATTTGCCGGTCAACAGGACACCTATTTAAATATCATCGGAAGAGAAGCAATCATGCAGCACATAAGCAAATGCTGGGCATCTCTATTTATGGATCGCGCGGTAATCTACCGCATGCAAAATGGTTTTAACCACAGACAGGTATATTTATCTGTTATCGTGCAAAAGATGGTTTTCCCTCAGGCTTCAGGGATTTTATTCACAGCGGATCCGATGACTTCTAATCGAAATCTGCTATCTATTAATGCCAGTTTTGGGCTCGGAGAAGCTCTGGTCTCTGGCTTGGTATCTGCCGATTGTTATAAAGTACAGGAAGAGGAAATCGTCGATATGATGATAGCAACCAAAAAATTGGCTATCTATGGATTAAAAGAAGGTGGGACAGAGACCCTGAAAATCGATCTCGATCTGCAAAAGACTCAAACCCTTACCGAACAACAAATTTTACAACTGGCACGCTTAGGTAGAGAGATTGAAGCTTATTTTGGTTGTCCTCAAGATATCGAATGGTGCTTGGATCATGATACTTTTTATATTGTTCAGAGTCGGCCAATCACTACTTTATACCCGATCCCTGAAGTAAATGATCAAGAAAATCACGTTTTCGTATCTGTCGGTCATCAACAAATGATGACGGATCCCATTAAACCACTAGGATTGTCTTTTTACCTGTTAATCACTCCTGCACCCATGCGTAAGGCCGGTGGAAGGTTGTTTGTTGATGTTACACATATGCTGGCTTCACCTGTCAGCAGAGATAATTTCATAAATACCCTTGGGAAATCCGATCCGCTGATAAAAGACGCATTTATGACCCTAATAGAGCGAGAATATGTAAAATCGTTACCAGATGATAGAAAAGACCGGAATCCCGTTAATAGCAGTAAAGATAGTTCGTCAGAAGGTTTTCAAGCATTAATCGAAAATGATCCGGCAATCGTTTCTGATTTGATTAAGAACAGTCAAACGTCGATTGAAGAATTAAGACGAAACATCCGAACGAAATCAGGAGCAGATCTATTTGATTTTATTCTTGAAGATCTCCAGGAATTAAAGAAGTTCTTATCTGACCCACAAAGTACAAAGGTTTTTATGACTGCTATGAACGCTTCGTCATGGATTAATGAAAAAATGTACGAGTGGTTAGGTGAAAAAAACTCAGCAGATATGCTTTCTCAATCTGTACCAAACAACATTACCTCGGAAATGGGTCTGGCGCTTTTGGATGTTGCAGATGTGATTCGTCCTTACCCGGAAATAGTTGATTATTTACAACATGTAAAAGATGATAATTTTTTGAATGAACTGGTTAAGTTTGATGGTGGACAGGCAACTCAAGACGCAATCTATGCTTATCTCAACAAATTCGGAATGCGATGTGCTGGTGAAATCGATATTTCGAGAACGCGTTGGAGTGAAAAGCCGATTACACTTGTCCCCATGATTCTCAGTAATATCAAAAACTTTGAGCCTAATGCTGGCAATCGGAAATTTGAGCAAGGCCGACAGGAGGCTTTAGAAAAAGAACAAGAGTTATTAGATCGATTGAAGCAATTACCGGATGGTGAACTAAAAGCTGAAGAGACAAAACGAGTAATCAGTTTTATCCGGAATTATATCGGTTACCGTGAATATCCAAAATACGGCATGATTAACCGCTACTTCATTTATAAGCAGGCTTTACTGAAAGAAGCCGAACAACTCGTAAAAGCTAGCGTTATTCATGAAAAAGAAGATATATTCTATCTCACTTTTGAAGAACTTCACGAAGTCGTACGCACAAATAAACTGGATGAACAGATCATTAGCAAACGAAAAGACGATTACATTTTTTTTGAAAAACTTACTCCGCCACGTGTAATCACATCTGATGGTGAAATTATTACAGGTGAATACAAACGAGAAAATCTGCCAGACAAAGCGATTATAGGTCTCCCTGTTTCTACCGGAGTAATAGAGGGACGAGCTCGTGTCATCTTAAACATGGAAGAAGCAGATCTGGAAGATGGCGATATATTAATCACCGCCTTTACTGACCCTGGCTGGACATCATTGTTTGTATCTATTAAAGGCCTGGTCACCGAAGTTGGTGGACTGATGACCCATGGAGCCGTTATCGCTCGTGAATATGGCTTGCCAGCAGTTGTCGGAGTGGAAAATGCCACTAAGCTGATAAAAGACGGGCAACGAATTCGTGTGAATGGAACAGAAGGTTATATTGAAATATTGTAGAGGTATTTAAAAATAAAAATAATTATTGATGTTCTCTTTCGCTGATCTGAAATTCGGTTTAATGTAGGAAAAGAAAGTAAATAATATGGGGATATGGATAGCCTCTGAAACAAAGCCAACTTATATTTGCAAAAGGGGAGTTCGAATTAATATTCCTTTACGTGAATATTCGTAATAAGGTATATTGAAAAAGCAATAAATTAACCCGACTAAGAAGGAGAGTATAACTTATGATTAATAAAATTGGACAAATTATGTTATATGTAAATAACCAAGAGGAATCCAAAAAATTCTGGACAGAAAAGCTAGGATTTGAGGTGATTTTAGACGAAACAAATGGCCTTATGAGATTTATCGAGCTTGCTCCGAAAGGTGCAGCGACTAGCATTGTTCTTCATAATAAAGAGTTGGTTGCCCAAATGAATCCTGAAATGAATCTCGGAACACCTTCTTTAATGTTCTTTTCGGATAACTTTGATCAATTGAATCGAGAGTTGAAGGACAAAAATGTTACGGTTGGAGATATTGTAGAAATTCCCGGTGGAAGAGTATTCAATTTCGCAGACGGTGAAAATAACTACTTTGCGGTAATGGAAAAAGGGCAATAATATTGAGTGAACATGCAATAAGGCTATAGTTAAATAAAATACGTCAGCAGCTAATCAAAATGATTAGCTGCTTTTTCATTCCCATAATGACCGTTATAAACTTCAAAATCTTACTTGTTAAGTAAAGAATATCATGATATTCTGCAAAAGAGGAGATGATCAGATGTTTGAAAAGGGGTCGTTCCAACCCGTTCAAGCCACTAAGTTAGTGGACGATGTTGTTAATCAAATACAACAAAAAATCTCAACAGGAACCATCCTGCCAGGAGACAAATTACCTCCAGAACCTGAATTAATGCAATTATTTAATGTAGGGCGATCAACGATAAGAGAAGCAGTCCGTGTGTTAGTTCATGCTGGTCTATTGGAGAAAAAGCAGGGTTTTGGAACTTACTTAAAATCCAGTCCTATTATTCAAGAACCACTTACCCATCGTTTACTTCGTGCAGAATTAATTGAGGTCTTTGAAGCTCGAAAAATGATTGAATTAGAAATCGCAAGATTAGCAGCTCTACGGCATGATGACACTGACTTATTCAACATGCGAAAACATTTGGATACAAGAGATATGGCTCTAAAGCAGAATGATCGTGAACTGTATGCAAAATCGGATATAGAATTCCACATGGCTGTAGCAATGGCAAGCAAAAACGCTGTAATCATTGACTTATATAGAACGTTCACTCATATTTTGTCAGATGCAATGAGTAAATTAAACCGTAATTATAGTTTCCATGATCCTCAATCCGACTACCATGAACAAGTGTATGAATCTATTAAAAATGGGGATTCAGATCAAGCAGTACAATCGACGCTCAAAATTTTAAATGGAACACTTTCTGAGCTTTAAATTCAATATAGACATTCATGTAGAGGAGGAATTTGGGCATGATTATATCACTCAAAAATGTATCATGGCAACGTGATACAACAATGATCTTACGCGATATGAATTGGGAAGTGAAACAAGGGCAACACTGGTGTATCGTCGGACTAAACGGTTCAGGCAAGACGACGATGCTGAACGTAGTAAACGGCTATATATGGCCGACGACTGGGCAAGTCGAAGTGCTAGACCACCGCTTTGGCGATGTGGATCTTAGAGAGTTACGGAAACGAATCGGTTGGGTCAGCACCTCGTTGCAACAGAAGCTATACGGCCACCAGACTGCGCTGACCATCGTCCTCAGCGGAAAATTCGCAACTATCGGTTTATACGACAAGACGAATGAAGAGGATCAAAAGCAAGCCGAGGAGCTGATGGAATTTCTAGACTGCTCTTCCTTAGCCGCTCGTACATACGATACCTTGTCGCAAGGCCAGCGTCAGAAAGTCCTCATTGCACGCGCACTTATGGCCAATCCAGATCTATTGATCCTTGATGAGCCTTGCACAGGACTCGATATTTTTGCCCGAGAACAGCTGTTGCAAATGATTGAGAAGATTACGAAGCAACCCAATGGACCAACTTTGCTGTATGTAACGCATCATATCGAGGAGATAACACCATGCTTTACACATACTTTGCTGGTGAAGAACGGAGAAATCTACAAAGGGGATGAGACAGACAATTGCTTGCAGTCGGATGTGTTAAGTGATTTCTTTGATACCCCCGTTGAAGTTCAGGAGCATCACAATCGCAAGTGGCTTACACTTGCCGGTGATAAGTAGGATAAGGTGCCTAGCAATTGCTAGGCACCTTTTGTTTTCTTATTTGTTGACAAATAGTCTAATTAGACTAATAATATAAACAGTCTAATTAGACTATTGAAGAGAGGATGAGAATAATGATCAAATCATTTCTAATGATTGGACAGTCAAATATGGCTGGACGAGGATTTATACATGAAGTACCCCCGATTTATAACGAGAGAATACAAACGCTACGTAATGGTAGATGGCAAATGATGGCTGAACCTATTAATTATGACCGTCCTGTTTCAGGAATAAGTCTGGCAGGATCATTTGCGGATGCATGGTGTCGTGAAAATGAGGAAGACATCATTGGCTTAATTCCTTGTGCTGAGGGTGGGAGCACCATTGATGAATGGGCTGTAGATGGGGCACTTTTTAAACATGCATTGCAAGAAACTAAATTTGCTATGCAAAATAGTGAATTAACGGGGATTTTATGGCATCAAGGAGAAAGTGATAGTAGTAATGGCAGCTACAAAGTCTATTATCAGAAATTACTTTTAATGGTTACGGCCCTTAGAAAAGAGTTAGATGCTCCAAATATTCCATTTATAATTGGTGGCTTAGGGGATTTTTTAGGCAAAGAAGGATTTGGGAAACATTGCACTGAATACGAGTTGATGGATCAAGAGTTACAAAAATTTGCTTTTGAACAAGATGATTGTTACTTTGTTACAGCTTCAGGTTTAACTTCTAATCCGGATGGTATTCATATCGATGCAATATCTCAAAGAAAATTTGGGTTACGATATTTTGAAGCTTTTATTAATAAGCAACATGTACTTGAGCCGCTAATTAATGAACAGGAGTTGTTAAGTCTCCATAATGCAAGAACACACACTAAAGCGGAAAAAAAGTATATATTGAGTATGGATTTTGCTTTGGGAAAAATTTCATTTGACGAATTTCAAGCCAAGTTTATACAAATCAACAATGATTAAACCTAGTAGCATTTCGACGGAGGCGTTGAGTTGATAATATTACTGATTTTAGGATTATTAAAACAAAATCCAGGGGCTCACGGTTATGAATTGTTATCCTTAATGGAAGAAAAACACTATAAATATATAGTGAATTTCACCAAAGGGTCCTTTTATTATAATCTTGGGCAATTAGTAGAAAAAAATTATATTGTAAAAGTTGACCAAAGAGACAGCACCAGAGAGACACATAATTATAACATCACGGAATTAGGGGAAAAAGAGTTTGAAAAGTTGATGTTTAAATATGGATCTAAGACAGACTATATAAACCTATCTTTTTATGTAGCAATGTTATTTTCAGATGAATATAAAAAAGAAGAGCTAACTAAATTAATTGAAATACAAATCGAACAAACTAAACAGAAGATTTCTTTAATACAGCTATCTCTTGAGAACGATGAAAATATCACTGCTTATTTTAAAAAAATGTTAGAAAATTCGCTTTCCCACCATATAGTAAATGTTCAATGGTTTGAAGGATTGCTTGAAGATATAAAAAAAGAAAACTGATCACAGCTCAACGATTATTCTAGTAACCTATTTGAACATACGTTTTTCTAGTTCATATAGATAAAGATCAAGAATTTCTTTACTTTCAATATCTTGACCTACAAAAAAAACTAAAGTTGGGTCATTCACGGGGTATGCATAAGTAAGGTATGTTCGGTGTATAAAATCACAGTCCATCTTTTTTAACTTAAAGTCCAATTGATACTTATCTTCTAAATAGACTTCGAATTGTTTTTTATGGGCTATGGACTTCCATGGTAATCCGAAGAATAAAAAGTATATTCCTATAAGAAATATCAAAAAAATCATTTGAAAGAACGTTTTTTTACTTAGAATGGGATGTTTCATTTATTAATAACCCTCCTTGTAAAATAAGACAAAAACGAGCCTCTAAAATCACTTTTAGGCTCGTTTTGCGTTTCGTGAATTGTATTTACTTATTTTAGAATCCTTCCCACTACTAATATATATTTTAAATAGTCGCCATAATTACCTGTTGTAAACTCCGTTTTCTGCTGAAATACTTGATTTTTTGTGAGGGCTGGACGAGGACGTAGTTGTTCTG
>NZ_CDRJTB010000064.1:0-41313 GCF_976954365.1 Paenibacillus sp. Marseille-Q9583 | reverse complement strand
ATATCACTAACTCACTATCCATGCTGGAAGCCTTAGAACAATTAGAGCAGCACCATTATACGGCTATCCCTATTATTGATAATGAAGGAAAATATGTAGGAACACTTTCGGAAGGTGATCTATTGTGGAAGCTGAAAAACACAGCAGGTCTAACTTTTGACAATATAGGAGAAGTTCCAGTAAGCGATATCCAGAAGCATGTTCATAACGAGAGCGTTCTCATAAATGCCGAAATGGAGGATATGCTGACGCTCGCCGCAGATCAGAATTTTGTTCCTGTGATTGATAAAGAAGGCGTGTTTGTCGGAATTATTCGTCGAAAAGATATCATTGAATATTATACTCGAAACATTACTGATTAACTGATTAATTGAACAACAAATAGACCTGATCAGCAACATCATGAGAAGATGAAGCTAATCAGGTCTATTTTCTACCCTAAATTATAGTTCAGTCAGGATAATGGTTCCTTGAGGGGTGATAGCTAATGTATGTTCATACTGTGCTGACAGACCGCCGTCAATGGTACGTGCAGTCCAACCATCCGCATCAATTTTTGTTCTGTAGCTGCCTGTGTTCAGCATCGGTTCAATGGTAAATACCATCCCCTCTTTAAGACGAGGTCCTCTGCCAGCTGGACCATAGTGAGGTACCTCTGGTGCTTCATGCATTTCTGAACCAATCCCATGGCCAATAAAATCACGCACAACTGAAAAACCATTAGACTCTGCGTAAACTTGAATAGCATGAGCGACATCCCCGATACGGTTGCCTGCAACTGCTTGCTCGATACCACGGAATAAAGATTCCTTTGTGGTGTCTAGCAATTTAGTCGCTTGCTCACTAATGTTGCCAATCCCATATGACCAAGCGGAATCTGCCAACCAGCCATCTAAGTTAACTACCATGTCTATGGTAACTATATCTCCATCTTTGAGTGGTTCCTTTTTCGGAAATCCGTGGCAGATTACATCATTTACAGAGGCACAGGTTGCGTACGGATATCCGTTATATCCCTTTTGCTCAGGAGTTGCTCCTTGAGACAGTATAAATTTTTCTGCAAATTCATCAATCTCCCAGGTAGTAATTCCCGGCTGTAGAATTTGCGCAATTTGACGATGACATTCAGCGAGAATTTTTCCCGCCGCACGCATTTTTTCGATCTCTTCCATCGTTTTCATGATAATCATAATATCGCCTCTTCTGTACAGAACACATCACTCTGGGCAATGGCTCTTCTTTTGTATTTAGTTTCCCCTTTATATTATGAAAGAAAAACACGAGAAATCCAAATCATTAAGCAAAAAAAATATTTATTCCTGTCTGAAACTAAAAAACTCCCCTTATAATGGCATGTTTTCACCTCTTTTTAGGCTGTTAACTGCGCTGTGGTCCGAACACTTCTAAATTGGAGAGATTTCAACCAACCAATATGATCACCTGAGTCTTCTCATTCGGCTAACTCAGTCCTGTTCAGCTCGACAGCGAATAATGGTTAGGGTAAGGCCAACCAACAAAGAGGTGTCCCAGTAGCCATAATGCAGGCTCTGGGACACCCATTTCAGTCTAAATTAGATTAGTCATGAAAATTAAGACCTGACGAAACCGCTTTGACATAACCCGCACGGATCACGAAATCTCCAAAATGCTCGCTATGCAGACGTTCTTTCGAATAACGATGAAGAATTGGCTCCAGCGTCTCTAGAATTTCTTTTTCATCTATGTTTTCTTTATACATTTTGTTCAAGCGATCTCCCGTAAACCCTGCTCCCAAGTACATATTATATCTGCCTGGACCTTTACCAATAAACGAGATTTCGCCTAGTGCCGGTCTTGCACACCCATTAGGACAACCTGTCATCCGGATCACGATTTCCTCATCACGTAGACCAGCTTCATCAAGGACAAGCTCTAGCTTATCAATCAACGAAGGCAAATAACGTTCTGCTTCAGCCATTGCAAGTCCGCAGGTTGGTAGCGCCACACAAGACATCGAACTGCGTCGTAAAGCAGACAGATGAGTTCCGTCCGTAAGTCCATGCTGTTTAGCCAGCTCAGCCACTTTTCGCTTTTTGGCAGTGGTTACGTTAGCAATCGTTAAATTCTGATTCGGCGTAAGCCGGAAATCCCCGGTATGAATCTTGGCAATTTCCCGCAGTCCAGTCATCAATGTGTACCCTTCTTGGTCATGAATCCGTCCGCTTTGGATATAAAGCGTCAAATTCCATTTTCCATTGGTACCCTTCACCCAGCCGTAGCGGTCTCCATTATGGTCGAAATGGTGCTCACGTGCTGCTTCAAGCTGCCATCCGAGTCTTTCATGCAACTCATCGACAAACCATTCCAGACCGTGGCGGTCAATCGTATACTTGAACCGTGCATTTTTGCGGACAGAACGATTTCCATAATCCCGCTGAATCGTTACCGTCTTCTCCGCTACATCGATCAATTGATCAGGACGGCAAAAACCAATGATACGGCCAAGCTGAGGATACGTGCTGGTATCGCCATGCGTCATTCCCATACCGCCGCCTACAGAAACGTTGAACCCTACCAGCTTATCATTCTCAAGAATAGCGATGAAGCCTAGATCCTGCGAGAACACATCTACGTCATTTGAGGGGGGCACCGCAAGACCAATCTTGAATTTACGCGGTAAATATACCGGACCATAGATCGGTTCAACTTCTGCCCGATCTCCTAAACTATCCACTACCTTTTCACCGTCTAGCCAAATTTCATGGTAAGCGGGAGTACGTGGGGATAGATGATCACTAACTTTGCGCGCCCATTCATAGACTTCTGCATGCACCTCAGATTGATAAGGATTCGGATTGCTCATTACGTTACGGTTGACATCCCCACAAGCTGCAAGGGTTGTCATTAGCGTATCATTGATGCTTCGAATGGTCTTCTTTAAGTTCCATTTGAGAACGCCATGCATTTGAAATGCCTGTCTTGTAGTCAGACGTAAGGTTCCGTTACCATACTTCTGTGCCAGATCATCCATCACCAGCCATTGTTCCGGTGTAGCTACACCACCTGGGGCAACTACGCGAAGCATAAACTGGAATGCTGGCTCCAGCTTCTGACGTTCCCGTTCATTGCGCAAATCTCTGTCATCCTGCATATAGCTTCCGTGAAATTTAAGCAGCCGATTATCATCTTCAGGTAGACCACCCGTAATCGGATTGCTTAGTGTCTCAACCAATGCACCCCGCAGATAGTTACTCTCCGATTTAATATGCTCAACATCACTTGGAGGCCCGCCGATCGGCTTAACCTTCTCATTGTTTGCCATTGTTGTTATCTCCCCCCGAAGTCATTCGATAACTCCATCTATCCATTAATAGACATCACGCTGGTAACGCTGCGTCTGTTGCATATCTTCCAGATAAGCCGCTGCCGCTTCAGGGCTCAGTCCACCCTCACTCTGAATCACCGTAAGCAGTGCAGAATGAACATCATGCGCCATGTACTTCTCGTCACCGCAAACGTAGATATGAGCACCTTCTTGCAGCCATTCATAAACCTCACGACTCTTTTGTAAAATGCGATGTTGTACATATACTTTCTCTTCGGTATCACGTGAGAAGGCGACATCCAGCTTACTTAGAACGCCATCCTTTAGCATTCTCTGCCAATCAGTCTGATACAGAAAATCTGTTACAAAATGCCGATCCCCATAGAACAGCCAAGATTTCCCTTCCGCTCCCAGCTCTCCACGTTCCTCTAGGAAAGAGCGGAATGGTGCAACACCTGTGCCTGGTCCGATCATGATGATCGGTGCATCCGGTTTAGTCGGCAGCTTAAAGTTAGGATTATGCTGAATGTAAATAGGCAATGTATCTCCCGGCTCTACTCTTTCTGCGCAATGCACTGAGCAGACACCGTAACGTTCCCTACCGTGAGCCTCATAACGTACAGCTCTGACGGTTAGATGAACCTCATCCGGGTTAGCTTTATAACTGCTAGCGATAGAATATAGGCGTGCAGGAAGCTTCCGCAAAATCGTCACAAAATTGCTGGCTGGACCTTCCCACGGTGAGAAGTCCTGGATCAAATCGAGTAGATCGCGTCCTTGAATATACGCTTTAAGCTCCGAAGCACGGTCTGGAGCTAATAACTCACTCAGCTTGTTTGAAGCAGACAGCTTTGCCGCTTGCTCCAGCAAAGGTTTGGTCAATACAGTGATTTCATAATGATGCAGAAGTGCCTCACGTAAGGCTCCTTCATCACCTTTCTTATTAAACGGAACCTTATCATTAGGATTCCAGCCCATAGAATGAATAATAGCGTCGACCAGTTCAGGATGATTCTCTGGGTATACTCCCAGTGCATCCCCAGGTTCAAACTGAATATTAGAGCCTTCAAGCGATAGTTCCAAATGGCGAGTCTCCCGATCCGAGCCGCGTCCGTTCAAATTCAGATTTTCCAGTACCTCTGCCTTAAAAGGATTATTACGAGTATATAGAGGTTCTTGTGACTCTGCGTCCTCCGCGGCTTGAACCGCTTTTGCAGCAATGGCTGGAGCATTTAAATTTGCATTTAATGCACCAATTACACCTTCAAACCATTCGGCAACGGAATCGTCATAATCGAGATCACAATCTACACGTGGACTTAGGCGCTTACCACCAAGTTCCTCTAACCTCTGATCGAACTCTTTTCCCGTCTGACAGAAAAATTCATAAGAGGTGTCTCCCAGAGCCAGAACTGAAAACCGCAGGTTCTCCAATTGAGGGGCTCTTTTACTGTAAAGAAATTCATGAAAAATCCTTGCATTATCAGGTGGTTCACCTTCTCCATGAGTACTCACCAATAGAAGTAGATTCTCAACCTTTTTAAGCGCTGTAGGTTTGAAATTGTTCATCGCGGAGAGTGTGACCTGAAATCCTTGCTCTTCCAGCTTGCGGGACAAGCTCCCCGCAAGTCGCTGGCAATTACCCGTTTGCGAACCAAATAATATGGTCACTTCCCGTGAGGCTGCTGGTTGGCTCGTTACGGCAGCGCCAACCTCTGTGTTTCCAATCGTATTCGATGGCACTTGAAGTTCAGCACCTGCTAGCGCTGCCGCCGTAGTACGTCCAATCGCGGACAAATATCCACTGAGCCATATTTGCTGCGTCTCCGTTAAGGTTGGTAGAAGACGATTGAGAAGCTCGACTTGGTTCTCATTAAAAGGACTGTTCGTTACCTGTAGTTGCAACAATATCCACCTCTCCTAAACATGAAATCTGGTTATGATCCGTGCCTCAATTGAATTTATCTGAGCCTTTTTTAGAACCTTATAAAATCAGGCTATCACAATATTTGTAAACGATCAATGAAGTCATTTTCACCTAAAAATTGTTAATTATTGAAAAAGTATCAATAAAGTACGTAAAAACCGATCAAAACAGTATGATTTGCCCTGTTTTGATCGGTTTCATTATAAAAAGTGATACTATTTATAAAATATTGTGATAAATAAAAACTATAAATCCTTCTTACTTTCGGGAAATAATACCTCTCCTACCCCTGTCTTTATCTTCACAATCTCTTCAAGCGTATTTGATAACTCACCTGGCGGATAAGGCTTCGTCAAATACTTCTGTATCACATCATTCAATTGGTTCTTATCTGATGGATCCAGAGCAGAAGAGATAACAATCGGAATATTCTCTGTTCTGGAATCCTCTTTTAGCATTCGGATCAAATCCCAGCCGTCCAATTCTTCACCAAGCATCAAATCAACCACGATCGCAACAAATGGTGTTTTCAAGGCCTGATCAAAAGCTTGCTGTGGATGATAGTGATGGGTAACACGGAACCCCTTCCCTTTAAGCTCTTCTGATAAAAGCAACGAAAGACTATAATCATCTTCAACAATCATTACATTCGGTTTGAGCTCTTTATCGGCATTCCATTTATTCAGCTCATCTTGCTGCCGGCTTGCTTCTGCATTAAGGATTGGGAGGCTAAACCAAACGGTTGTCCCTTCACCCTCTACCGAATCAATACCGATGGTTCCCTTTTGTTTCTCAATAATTTCTTTGCAGATGGCAAGACCGAGACCTGTTCCACCAATTCTTTTGGAGGCACTGTTGTCCACTCGTCTGAATTTTTGGAATAGCTGTCCGATTTGATCCTTTGGAATGCCCAGACCATTATCCTGGATACGCACAATAATATGATCCGGCTCATTATGCAGCAGTACCTTCACTTCATTGTTAGACGGTGAGAACTTGATCGCATTACTTAACAAATTCGTTAGAACTTGAACGATCTTATCCTTGTCCACATCTACCTCCGCATTCAGAGCCTCATCCACCAATAGCACATGATGCGTGCTACTAAGTTTATATTGATCGATAACCCCAAGGACAATTTCACTAAGATTTACATGCTCCGTGATATACTGCTGCTTCCCTGACTCCATTCTCTGCAGATCCAGAAAATCATTAATAAGCTCAGTCAACCGCTTCGCTTCCTTATGAATCGTCTCCAAATACTTCAGCTGCTTCTCAGGCTTCATGGTTTTGGACAATAGCAGTTCCGTGAATCCTAATACACTCGACAATGGCGTTCTCAGCTCATGACTTACCGTACTGACAAGATCAGATTTCATAAGATCCAGCTCGTACTCCCTAGTGATATCTCTATATACAAACAATGTACCAATTCTAAGCTCCCGGCGGAAAACAGGAATCGCATAAACATCAATATGCTTCTTGGATTCCGTTCCAATGGAGTATTGCATACTGCTGGACTCCAGAGCATCCTCAGAGATTGCCTGTTCAAAAAACGACCGAAGTTCATGGTTCTCATTCGAGCGTTCGATGAAATAATCCATCCATTCTTTTCTAGGAGTCAGTGTACCTTCAATCCAGTCATAGTTAACGATGTTGCACAGCGCCTTATTCATCTGAAGCATCACGCCTTCTGTACTCACGAACTGAATACCTTCGTTTACGTTATTCACGATATCGCGGTTCAGCTTTCGCCCATGTTCAATCTCTTCGTACATGAATAAACGTTCAATCGCCAGAGCTACGCGGTTCATCATTCCTTGAACCTCATTAATCTCTTCTTTACTGAAAGAATGTCCAATCCGGGTTCCGCAAAATACAGCTAGAATTTCATCTTCTGCATTTACAACAGTAGTATAGAAATCATAACAGTAGACCTCATTCGCAGAAATTCCCTGTTCCGATTGCGTAGCCAGACGCTTAATCAGATAGGTTTTTTCCGTCTTCAAACGATATAACATTTCATTGTTCTCATTATCGAGATAACGCGCTACATTTTCGTGAGGAATCCCTTTAACAGCCGCGATCTTATCTTTTACAAGAAGGAAGAAACTCGAATCAAATGAATACAGGTGATGCATGAACTGAATAAACTTATCTGCAAATTCTTGTTTATCTAAGGTGTACGTAATGTCATGATTCAGCTGATTATTAAGTTCAAGCATTTTTTTGGTCTGTTCTGTATTCTTCAGCGTCTCCGCTAGCTCCAGCTGTACACTTTTCATAGAGGTGACATCATACGCAATAAAAATGTACTGATAAATCACACCCTCATTGTTCAGATACGGCACGACAGTCAGATGCATCCAGATTGGCAATCCGTCTTTAGTCAGAATCTGGAGTTCATTGCTCCATACCCCGCCCGTATATAATTTGTTGAAGATCTTCTGCATTTGTTCTCTAGATATATTATAGAGTTCAAATAACTTATAGGTAAAACCGATAATTTCAGAATTTTTATAGCCAGTATATTTGCTTAAATTATCATTCGCGTAGGTAAATACGCCTTTATCTGTAAGGATCCCCACCGCTGAGGATTGATCGAGTGCCTTCATCATACTCTCTATTTCACTAAGCGAACGTTGCAGTCTGTACTGCTGATCCTGAAGTTCATCTTGCTGCGCGTGCAGCTCTTCATTCTGCATCATCAATTCTTCTTCTTTGTCCTGAATACTTCTGGCCATATTTAGAAATGCATTATAAAGCCGACCAATCTCATCTTGATGCTTAAGCTTGCCCAGAAGAATTTCCTCACCGGCAGCCAGTGAATGCGTTGCCCCTTCCAGCTTCAAAATAGGATTAATTAAGTTTTTAAGAATCCGCCAGATCATAAAGGTAAAGAACAGTAGAATAATTGCGCTTATAAAAAATGCGATAAAGGTAAATTCATTTGCTTGTTTAATATAATCCATAGCCATAGTATTTAAGGCTTCATCCGAGCGTTTTTTGTACTCTTCCGTATAGCCAAGAAAATCATTCACTGATTTAGTGGTACCATCTGCGGACAGAGCACGCAAAGCCACATAGTCATCTGCCTCAACTAGCCGAATCGCTTCAGGTAACGTTTTATTTTTATACTGGATATAAAAGGCCTTTAGACCATCTCTGAACAAAGCTTCTTCGGGAGATAGACTGAGATTGGAATAGGTATCCAGAATTTTATCAAAGTTAATTAGTCCTACATTTAGGAGCTTTAATTCGTTATCACTTTTAAGAGCGCTGAATCCCCTGGCACGGAAAAACACCTCATTTAAAGCACTCGCCAAATCGGTAATCGTATCCGCCTTATTTTGCAGAATTTCTCGGTCTCTACTTAATTTGTTCTGTTCATCGTTAATGAAAAAGAAAAATACCGAGCCCATAAGGATGATTAAAGCGAAAACAAGCGCAATGATACGAAAATATCTATTTTTGATACTGTGATTAGCGTTACTTTCCTTCACCACTTAGGATCCCCTCCACAATCTGCAAGAGTTCCATCGGACTAAATGGTTTCGGCATGAAGTAACGCGCACCTGCTTCAACTGCTCGAATTCGATCTACATCTTGAGCCTTGGCCGTTAACATTAATATAGCTGTAGTTTTCTTCTTCTCCTCATCCAGCTGCTGAAGCACTTCAATCCCTGTCATTTCCGGCATCATATAATCCAGAATTACCAAATCATAAGGATCCGTAGACAGCTTAGTTAGAGCCTCCAACCCATTCTCCGCTGTGTGAATCTCAACATTCTCCAAATCTTCCAATGTATCCTCGATTAACATCCGTAATACTTCTTCATCATCCACTACCATTATTTTTTGCATATTCGCACAATTCCCTTCGTGTTAGAACAAGAATCTATGAGCCAACCGTTCCATTCGGGACAACAGCTCAGGCATATGGACAGGTTTTACTACATAGTCATCGGCACCCATCTGCAGGGCATGTACAATATCCGCCTGATTATTTCTCCCTGTCAGCATGATCACTAATATATTCACTTCCGGATACGTCTTGCGAATTCTTTCCAGGACTTCAACGCCATCAAGATCCGGCATCACACCGTCCAGTAGAATAATATATTTCTCATCTATGGAATACCAATCCGATTGCAAGAAATCCAGCCCGTTCGCATAACTGCTGATATTCACCTCAGCAATATTCTCCGGCTCCCAAGTATCAATCTGATGAGTCACTATTTTTCGAATCAACGCATCATCATCCACAACAATTACATTTAGAATCGAATGCTTTTTAGTCGACGATAAGTGGTCCGTGTAGAGTGTAGTCTGATTCCTTCCGGCATCTTTGCTGGCATAGAGAGCTTGGTCTGCTTCTTCTACAATTTTATCGGCAATATTCTCAGCTTCTGTTACCTCTGATATCCCACTCGAGAAGGTCACATGAAAGACTTCATTCTTCGCAAAAAAGTCGGTGGCAGCAAATTGCTCCTGAATACGGTTTATTACTGTCAATGCAGAACTCGCATCCGTATTTGGCAGGAACACAGCAAACTCTTCTCCACCGAAGCGGCAAAATGTATCTTCCATGCGAATCGAACCCTTTACAAGCTCAGACAAGGACTGTAATACCTCATCTCCGATTAGATGACCATATGTATCATTAATCTTTTTGAAATAGTCCAGATCAATCAGTGCTAAAGAAAACACCCGTTCCGTGCGCTTAAAATCGCAAATCAGCTGCTTCATCACTTGATTAAAGTGTTTTCGATTAAACGCACCCGTCAATTCATCCACAATGATGGATTCCTGCCACTCCCGCTTTAACTCAAAGCGGTTTTTAATCAAAGCCAGAAATAAATCTATATCTACAGGCTTCGATAAAAAATCCATCACGCCCAGCCTATACGCATGCAGTTGAGTCGCTTTGGAGTACTCCCCACTTATAATGATGATTGGAATACGTTCTTTTTTGGCTTTGCCGATAATTTGATTTAAGACCTCAATACCGCTGATATCAGGTAAAAGAATATCCAGAAGAATTAGATCCGGTTTGGTTTCATAAAAAATCTTGAGACCTCGTTCAGCGGACAAGGCAATGCTTACATAATAGTTCTGCTTCTCCAAGGATTCTTTTAAATAAGCCACTAATTCTACATCATCATCAATAAGCAAAATATCATTATGTGGGAGTGCATCATCATTTCCTTTTTTGTCTAACGTCTTAACTGAACCTAGAGAAACCGATGAATCTTGATTAAACAGTGGAATAAGCGGATACAAATAATCGCCCCACTCTTCAATAGACCAGCTCTTAAGGCTACTTTCCATGAAATAAGGCAACGTTGCATCGGCATACTGTTCAACTTCTTGTAACCCCACTGTTCCTGCCGTACCTTTTAAATTATGCAAAAAACGATAAATGTCCTTCTCGTTAACTTCCGACAGTTCCGACCATTCCTGGAGGGTTTGTTTGGTCCGCTCTTCAACCATATTTTTATATTTTTGTGTAGTCATATTTACTCCTTCAGAGTATCGTATCAATCTCTCACTTCATCATATTTTTCATATACTGTCAATCGAATTTTCTTTAAATTCATAGGACTTTATATAAAAATGATCAAACGGACAAAAAACCTTTGGTTGAAGCTTGCTTCAGCATTTGTAATAATGATTGGAATGGTTCATTCCGTTTACACGGCGTAATCACCATATACAAAGGGAGGCTGTATTTATGAAGGGGATTATTACTGTATTAGGAAAAGACAAAGTAGGGATTATTGCCAAGGTATGTACATATCTTGCCGAGCACAATTTGAACATTCTGGATATTTCTCAGACGATTGTACAAGATTATTTTAACATGATGATGATTGTAGACATTTCTGGCGCGACTAAAGCATTTGAGGATATAGTTGAAGATTTACATTTGATCGGAGAAGCGATCGGCGTGGAAATCAAGCTTCAGCATGAGGATATTTTTAATATTATGCACCGCATTTAGGAGGATGACCATGATATCACTGGTGGAAGTACAAGAAACGAATAAGATGATCCGTGAAATGAATCTGGATGTACGTACTATAACGATGGGGATCAGCCTCATGGATTGTGCACATACAGATATGAGAACTTTTAACCAAAACGTATAC
Organism: Paenibacillus sp. Marseille-Q9583; assembly: GCF_976954365.1. Taxonomy (NCBI): domain Bacteria; kingdom Bacillati; phylum Bacillota; class Bacilli; order Caryophanales; family Paenibacillaceae; genus Paenibacillus; species Paenibacillus sp. Marseille-Q9583. The sequence continues at coordinate 29,930 of NZ_CDRJTB010000064.1, read as the reverse complement.
GACAAAATCACTAGATCCGCCGAGAAGCTCGTCAAAACAGGTGAAGATCTGGAAAGACAATTCGGTGTACCCATTGTTAATAAACGAATTTCTGTGACTCCTATTGCTATTGCTGCTGGCGCCGTGAAGACGGATACGTATGTGCCTGTAGCGGAAATTTTGGACAAGGCTGCCAAAGAAGTTGGCGTTAACTTTATTGGCGGCTTCTCTGCACTTGTGCAAAAAGGGTGCACCAAAGGTGATCGTATTCTAATCGACAGTATCCCAGAAGCACTCGCAGTCACTGAAAGAGTCTGTTCGTCCGTCAACGTCGGCTCCTCCAGAAGTGGAATCAATATGGATGCTGTGAAATTAATGGGTGATATCATTATTCAAACTGCGGAACGCACCAAGGATCGGGATTCCATCGGCTGTGCTAAGCTGGTTGTCTTCTGTAATGCTGTCGAGGACAATCCTTTTATGGCTGGAGCCTTTCATGGGGTCGGTGAACGAGAATGTGTCATCAACGTTGGCGTCAGTGGCCCAGGTGTAATCAAGCGTGCATTAGAGGAAGTAAAAGGTCAGGACTTCGAAACCCTGTGTGAAACGATCAAACGAACTGCGTTTAAAGTTACGCGTGTGGGACAACTTGTTGCGCAGGAAGCATCGAAACGGATGAACGTGCCTTTTGGGATTATCGATTTATCTCTGGCTCCAACACCAGAAATTGGCGATTCCATTGCGGAGATCTTTCAAGTCATGGGTCTGGAAGAAGCTGGCGCACCAGGAACAACAGCCGCTCTGGCGATTCTAAATGACAATGTTAAAAAAGGTGGCGTGATGGCCTCCTCCTATGTTGGCGGACTCAGTGGAGCCTTTATTCCAGTTAGTGAAGATCACGGAATGATTCAAGCCGTACAGCGTGGTGCTCTTACGCTTGAGAAGCTAGAAGCCATGACCTGTGTATGTTCTGTGGGACTGGACATGATTGCTATTCCGGGAAGTACCACCAAAGAGACGATCTCTGGCATCATCGCCGATGAAGCTGCTATCGGAATGGTCAACAACAAAACAACCGCCGTTCGCGTCATTCCTGTCATTGGCAAGGATGTAGGCGAAATCGTAGAATTTGGCGGCCTACTTGGATATGCGCCTGTCATGGCTGTTAACGGCTTCAATTGTACCAACTTTATCAACCGAGGCGGACGAATTCCTGCTCCAATTCACAGCTTTAAGAACTAATAGAAACCTCAAACAGCAAGTCCCTATTCGTACCTAGGCGACTTGCTGTTTTTTATTGTTCAGAGCTTGAAGATGTTAATGTTATCAGATTTAAGCCCGCTGGATCCCAATATTAGGTGTTCCCCCGGTCAAATCGATAAATAATACATAGTCATTTCCATCCGTGCCCTTCAGCACGAGTCCTGTCTGACTTGCAACTCCCACAGCGAAATATCTGACTTGTTGAAGGCTCGTAGGTGCTGAAACTGGTGACAAAGCCTGATTCACCGCGATCAAACGGGTCGCAGTTTTGATGGTGCCTGCACCGCTAATCTCACCGGTAACCCCCAAATGACCGAGCAGGGACTGACTGCCGTTCACCTGAAGGCTTCCCATAATGGTCTGACTACCATTTAATTGTAAGTTTGAATCGATAGTCTCATTCCCGTTGACATGCAGATCATTTTGAATGGTCTGACTTCCTGTAACAAGAATATTATCGAAGGTTGGCAAGACGATCATCCCTTTCAGGTTTTATAGTATATCTTATGTTAGACAAGACAATCAGGTCATAGATAGATATACATCTTTTACTAAATCCGCTTTTTCCTTCAAGATTCAGATTAATGGTCTTATACCTAAAGTCAAATGAACCCCCTACACATATAATGATTAGCAAGACTAGGTGCTAGAGCGAACGACTGGCTCCAATGAATACAGGAGGAATTATGAAGAAGACAGCTACTAGGCTCACTCCTCAAAGGCCCTCAACTCACGAAGTCTCCATCAGCCAAGTTCATCAATCGCAACACCATAATCTCATTCTCGAGAACTCTTATAAAGCGGAAACCATAACACGGGAACTAAAGCAATTAAGAGTATTGCTTCTGGTCCCCTCAGAGATAAGTGATAAAATGCCTAATGTACGACTTTTTAAAGATCAGCTAAGGCATCTGGTCAAAGAAGTGCTTGCCATAAAGTTACATCATAATCTAGAAGAATATTTAGCCCAGTATCAACCTGATCTGATACTAGCCTTGGGATCAGAATCCCTGTTCCCTGAGGAGAATGTTCCTGCCCTCAAAGCTTATAACGCTCCTAAGGCCGTATGGATGGCAGATGCGACCTGCCTTACGCGAACAGAACGTAATCTAGCGCTGTTATTCGATTATATTTTCACACAGAACATAGCTAATCTAATCTATTATCAAGGTTTACGTGAGAAACATTCGTGCTACCTCCCTTATGCTCCAGATACAGAACTATATTATCCAAGACGTGTGGAGGAACGTTACCACAGTGACGTACTCATTCTCGGCCATTTTCAAATGAATAGTGTTCTTGGCACCCTAGCTCATTCGGAACTACTTCATGGTCTCAAGATAATGACCATTGATAGCGGGTGGGAGCCCACCAAAAATTTCATAGACATCACCTACGATAAAGCAGAAATATCTAACTATTATAATGGAGCAAGGATCATCATCAATTGCACAGGATCTGTGCAGCAAATTATGGAGGTCGCTGCTTGCGGCGTATTTCAGTTCGTGGAAGATCATCCGCATTTTCAAAGTTACCCCATCGCAGAAGAAGGTCTTATTCGTTTCCAGAACTTTAAAGAGCTCTCTGAGAGCTTCAAGTACTATATTGTTCATAGTGATGCAAGGAGAAGTTCGGCCTCTCGTGCTCTAAAGGAAGTGAAGTACAATCATTCTTATCTTCAGCAGGGAAAGCTGCTTCTCAAAAAAATATTCACGGAACCATAGGGGGTGACTTGACTTGAAATGCATCGCTTTTGTATTGCCTCAGTTTCATCAGATAGCAGAGAACGATTCCTGGTGGGGAGAGGGATTTACAGAATGGACAAATGTCAGGAAGGCTACAGCCCTTTATCCTGAACATGATCAACCGAAAAAACCATTAAATAATAACTACTACGATTTAACGGACCCTAATGTGAAACAATGGCAGGCAGAAACTGCAAAAGCTCATGGCATTTACGGTTTTTGTTATTATCACTATTGGTTCAATGGCAGGCGACTTCTGGAGCAACCGGTTCAGCAGATTCTTGCTAGCAAAGAGCCAGACTTCCCCTTTTGTCTGTCTTGGGCTAACGAACCTTGGACACGAAGCTGGGATGGCACTGAAGAAGATGTCTTGATGCCACAAGAATATGGAGAAGAACGGGATTGGCGAATGCATTTTCATGCTTTGTTAGATGCCTTCAAAGATGAACGATATATTTGCGTAGACGGTAAACCAGTATTTATTATCTATAGATCCTCCAGCATCCCTCGGTGTGATGAAATGCTTCAATGTTGGCGTGGTTTAGCTCAGCAAAACGGACTTAAGGGGCTTCATCTTGTCCGGACACTGGGCGGATTCCCCCTAAAGACAGAGCACGGGTTCGACGCCAGTCTAGAATTCGAACCTCACTACACATTCGCACATGGTGGTGTAAAGCACTTATGGAGTTCCAAGCAGGTGGAGGATCAAAAGCATATTGTCATTGATTACGACGAATTATGGGAATCTATGTTAGAACGGACACCTCATAGGGATGGGGAAATTATATATCCGGGAGCATTTGTTAACTGGGATAATACACCACGCAAAGGTGCTGCCGGACAAAGTACTTTAGGTGCAAATCCTCACAAATTCGGTCAATACCTATCACGACAAATTGAGAGGACCAAGAAGATGTTCAAAAGTGATTTTATTTATATTAACGCTTGGAACGAGTGGGCTGAGGGTGCCTATTTAGAACCGGATGATCATTATCGGTATCAATACTTGCAAGCCATTAAGAAAGCCCTTCAATATCATCACACAGAAGATCCTTCCACGCCGTAGCGTCAGAAGGATCTTCTTCTTTTATTCCTTATGATTTTTCCGAGGTCTGCACTCTGGCGCTTCTTGCACTTATCATTCTCCAACCCGTTAGCAGTGCAGCTACAAAGCATATGGATGCCGAAGTCATGAACACTACATGCATCCCACTGATAAATAACTCCGGTCGACCTGGAACTAGACCTGTTACCCGATAACCAGCTTCACTGCTCATCACATGAAAGAGAATCGTTGTAGCTATCGTAATACCAACGACCATCCCCACATTACGAACAAGCGAGTTGACGCTGCCCGCAGAACCAAGCTGAGTTCTAGGCACCTTAGACATCACAAGCGAATTATTTGGCGACTGAAACAGACCACTCCCTATTCCTAACATAGCGATCCACACGCCTACCAGCACAACAGAGCTTCCTTCATGAAGCTCAGCTAATCCAAACTGAGCAATAACCATGACTACCAGCCCTGCAAAAGTTAGGAATTCAGACCCGATTTTATCCGATAAAGCACCGCTTATTGGTGCTACGACTACCATACATATCGGTAACAGCATCAACAGGAATCCCGCTTCAAAGGGCGATAGATTCAGCATATTCTGTGCATAAAACGGCGCGATGATATTAAAGCAGAAGTTCGCTGTAAACACGAGAAACCCACATAAAATACTTAATGAAAACAACGGATTCTTAAATAATGACAATTGCAGTAGCGGTTCTTTCCGGCGAAGCTCCGTCCATAAGAAAGCAATGAAGCTGACTATAGCTACGATTATAGATGTCACAATTAAGCTATCGCCATAACCGAGCTGCTGTCCCAATAAAAGCCCTGCGAACAAACTTATGATAAAAATAGCGAAGAGTAAACTACCTGGAACGTCTATTGTAGATTTCGTCCTAGTTAAATCCTTAGGCAGTACCTTCCAGCCTAACAGGATAGCGATCACTCCAATAGGAATGTTCACCCAAAAGATATACTCCCAGCCTAATGTCGAAACCATAATCCCACCTAAGCTAGGGCCAGCTATACTTCCCAGAGACACGAATGTACCTATGAAACCAAGCGCTTTACCCCGCTCATTGGCAGGAAAGATATCCGTAACGATTCCCTGGCTGTTCGCCATTGTCATCGAAGCTCCGATAGCCTGAATGACACGCGAAGCAAGTAATGCAGGTAAACTTAAACTAAATCCACAAAGCATAGAACCAATAACAAAAACTATCGTACCCATCTTAAAGATTCGAATCTTCCCGACAATATCTCCAAGCTTCCCGAAGAAAAGAATCGCAGCACAAATCGCCATCAAATATCCTGTGGTTACCCATTCGATTTGTGCCATAGGCAGCTTCAATTGTTTCGATAATTCTGGCAGAGCGATGTTGACAATACTACCATCAAGTGTGGACATGAAGGTGAAAATATTCAGAACAATTAAAATCATCCAGCGTTTCTTCTGAATTTCCTTGTCTTCCTGATAGGTTGCGCTAATAGAACTCATAAACTAACACCTCATTGAATATATAATCAACGTTTAGTTGCGTACGCAACTAAACTCACTTACCCAGTGTACATCAATTTAGTTGCGCACGCAACGACTTTATTGTACACTTTGTCTCAGAGTAGCAAATACGCGAACTATAAACTCAAAGAGGTGTCTATATCTTGGAAAAAGAGCCTATAGGAAAGTTGATTTCCTATTTTCATCGTCAAAATCAAAAGCAATTGGTAAAAAAATTCATGCCCTATGGAATAGGAAGTGGCGGGCAACATAGTTTTCTAAAACTGATTACTTCCAGACCAGGGATTACACAAGATCAACTAACTTCTGAACTAAAATTCGATAAAGCCACCACCGCACGCTCCGTGAAGCAATTAGAGAATTCGGGTTATATTGAACGTAAACCAGATCCTAATGATCGACGCTCTCAACTACTGTATCCAACGCCTAAAGCAATCGATTTCTCGCCAATTCTTCAGTCTATTTTAGATGATTACAACAAGAGCCTAGTTGGTAAATTAACCAGCGAGGAAGTAGAGCAGCTTCGCAACTTACTTCAAAAAATCAGCACTGACGAAGAATAGCACAAAAAAAGAAACTGTCTCAAAAGTAGTAAAGGCTACCTAAGGGACAGCTTCTTTTTTTGAGAATTATTAGGGAAAAGCGACCTGATAATAGCTGGTAAATGTTTAAATGAATAGAAAGAGGGAAATCCTCCCTAAAAATCAGAGTAATATCTGTATTTGCCAACGAATCAGCGAAATTATAGGTAGAAATTCCCTAATTATTAGTCAGATGAGCAGAAATCTCAGAATTACAGGGAGGAATTGCCTAATTATCGATCAGTGCTCCCGTTTCCTTGGTGAGGACACTCCACTTTTCCACAATCAGTCCATTCACTCCGCTACTTTAGCGAAAAAATCTATATCATCCCGTGCTCACTTCACCTTTACAGTCTCAGCAACTTCTTTCGTAATCGCCTCCCCGCCGAGGCTCTTCCATTTCGCTACAAAAACATCAAAGTCACTAAGCGGTGAATCGCCCACAATGATATTCAAAAATGTCTCGCTCTCCAGATTTTGCAGCTCCGTCCACTTACTCTTCATTAGTTGGGTGTTTCCGTAAAACACTCCCCGCACTCCCTCAATAGCAGTTGAGGTTAAGACGGCAACTCCATATTTATATGCATTCGCTGCTTTCCAGCCTTCCAGATCTTTCTTTGGTTGTTCAGTGTCCTCCACCCATTGATCATAAATGAGACGGGTATCTGGATTTAATGTGTCCGGGTCTATTTTGCCATGCAAAGCTTGCTGGATATCTGCATAATGTTTCTCTATCGCATCCGAATAATCAATTAAAAGGTCAAACGGATAATAAGCACGCAGCTGAATTCCTGTTTGCGCAGAAAAATCATCCAGCTTCTTAACTTCCTCCGAATTAGGGTCTTGCCTTCTCTCAAGTCTTGTAAACACGTTCAACTGCTTCATAATCGCCTCTGGATGCTCGAAACCTTTACGCACAACAAGGTAACGGTCTGTTACCGGAGCCAAATGAGCAACAAACTTACCAGACTCATCAAGTGGAGCAGCATACGCTCTCCATTCTGCCTTCGTATCGAGAGCAACCGCCTCTGACAAAGGATAATACGGCATCCACCACGGGCCAAAGAACATGCCTGATTTCCCTGTAATAATAGGCTCTTGCGTTTCTTTATAAAGTGCAAAATTAGGGTCCAAGAGCCCTCTTTTATACCAATCAGCCAGTTTGGCAAGCGCTTGTTTGGTCTCAGGTGTAATGGATCCATATACAATATTCCCAGCGTTATCCTTGATCCAATTGGTGGGAAAAGCATGTAATGCACTAAACACAGCATCCAGACCATTTACTAATGGCTTTGTCCCATAGATGATATTCTTGTAGCCGCTAAGTCCGACCGTATCTCTTTTGCCATTGCCATCGGGGTCTTTCTCAATAAAAGCCTTCGCTATGTTCTCAATATCTTCGAAGGTTTGCGGTGCCTGCAGCTCCAGTTTATCCAGCCAATCCTGACGCACCCAGAGCAGAACAGGCGAATCCGCATCAATGGCTACATTAGGCAATCCGTATAATTTGCCGTATCGAGAAGCATCGGATAGTGCCTCACCCTGAGTAGAATTGTACATATCCTTAATTAAATCAGAGCCATATACATTGTAGGTCTCTGTAAGGTCCTCTATCATGTCATTATCAATGAGTTTCTTCAATTGATCTCGATCAACAACCATCGCATCCGGCAAATCATTGCTATCGATCGCAAGCTGAGCTTTTTGATTAAAAGCATCTTCACCCTTCGCTTCCCAAGAGTGAACTACCTTGATATTCGTAATGCTCTCCAAATAACGGGTGATAGGATTGTTGTCGTTGCTGTCACCTGTATTTAGCCTGGAGTCGGGAACCTTAAATCCTACACGAATCACGATCGGATCTTCGTATTTGCTATACGCTATAGAAGCATCTTCGACCTCACCCTGAGGACTTCGAGTAGAATCTACTGTTTTGTTCTGGTCACGGCATGATGTAAGTCCGATCATCATTACAAGTAAGAGGATAGATCTACACAATCTCATCATCGGTCCTTCCCCTCCGCACGATATTCACTCGGGAGTTGACCAATACGTTCTTTGAACAGTCTACTGAAGTAACGGTCATCTTCAAAGCCAGACCTTGAAGCAATCTCACAGACGGGTAATGAAGTCTCCCGCAATAATGATTTAGCCAACTCAAGACGCATTCCCCGTAAACATTCACCGAATGTCTCCCCGGCAAAACGAGCGAAACATTGACTGAAATAACCACGGCTCATATTAATTTCCGCCGCTACGTCGCTCTGATTGATTTTGTCACCTGCATGGCTTTGCATATAACGAACTGCGCGAATAAGGCAAGACATCACCTCTTTAGTCAATCCTAGCTCGAGCATTCTCCTTCCCACATGATCAGAAAATCGGCGCAGCCAGGTCTTCCAATGACACCAGTTCAAATTAAAAGAAATATCCCGTTCCAGTTGAACGGCATCCTCTGACTTCAAAAGTAAAGAACTCCAGCTTTGCAAAAGGGCATGGGCAAACGTTAGAAATCTATCCTGCTTTGGCTTCTGCAGGAGTATGTTCGTTACAAAATTCTCCCATTCGTTTCCATCAATCGTCCACTTGAGATTTTGAGCTTGCACGAATAGATCAGCTTCATCCGGTTTTAAATGGGGAGCCGCTATTTCCTTCTTTAGTTCCTCATAATTCAGAAGGGTCAGTTCTTCAGCACTAGAATGATAAAATAGCATATGCCGAAGCTTCGTGGTGAGCTGCTCCTCCAATTCCTGTAGTGACTGATCTCTTAACCCACTGATGAGCGCGGTCTGCCATCTCCCAGAAAGCTGGTTCTTAAGCTCACGCTTCCCCTCCTCTTCCGAGAACCGGTGAAGCAAGGGCGACATCCACATCTCATGAAAGGTAATTAGCGGATTATTCTTCACGAAGGATAGGTGAAATAACTCTTCTTCATTACAGTGGCTGCTTAATGGTAAATAGAGCAGTGCCTTGTCTGCAGCTATCCTTTTACCTTCACCATGAACCAGTGCATCCCTTGTATTGTCCTCCCATTTGATGCGATCGACCAGGCGACGTATAGTCTCGTCCGCATTTTCCATCTCCAATAGAGTTTTGACAATATAATCAACGGCTCCTAAACGCATGGCCTCCTGCACATAGTCAAACTCATGATGGCAAGTAAGCACAACACAGCGAATCCCTGCGAAACGCTGCCTTACTAGTTTAATTAGCTCGAACCCAGAAATGCCGGGCATAGTCAAATCTACAAATAACAGATCCACTTCCTGTTGTTGAAGTAGCTCCAAGGCCGATTTGCCATCTCCCGCCTCACCGACAATCACAACCCCTAAGGATGACCAATCAATTAGAGATATGAAGCCTTTCCGCACAAGTCTCTCGTCATCAACCACTACAGCCTTAATCATCGAAGTCCTCCTTACCTTTCCTCGGTATCACGATAGATACAACCGTACCTTCCCCTAGCTTGCTGTACATCTCTAGCTTCATTTGTTCTCCATAGTAGGTTCTGAGCATCCGGTTCACGTACGAGAAGCCGATTCCGAGCCCCCGTTTCTTGGCGCCATCCTCTGACAGCAGTTGATCTAACGTATCCGCATCCATTCCAGCCCCATTGTCTCTTACACACAGCTGAACTTCTCCTTCACCATGCTCTGTAATCAAGACATCCACCCTGCCATTATCGCTTAGTCCATGATAAATCGAGTTCTCAACAAGAGGTTGAAGTAAGAATCTGGGGACAGCCACAGACAATACATCCTCATCAGCCTCCACGTTAAATTCGAATTCATAGTCATAACGGATGCGCTGCAGTTCCATATAATTTCGGATCGCTTCAATTTCCTCTCCAAGGGTAACAATGATGCTTTGCTTGCCCAGATTATAATGCAGCACCTTTACAAGAAGGGTAACCAGCTTGTCGATCTCCTTCTGACCGTTAAGCCTTGCCATCCACTGCACCGTATTCAATGTATTATGCAAAAAGTGAGGGTTAATCTGGCTAAGTAGCTTTTCAATCTCGAATTGGCTTTTCTGCTTCTCATTATGGGCTACCGCAACAATCAGCTCATTCACCTGTTTCTTCATCTGCTGGAAGTTACTAAGTACAAAATCAAACTCTTCCACATTTGTGTAAGCTACTGGAGAGGTAACATTTTCCGCCATTCGATTAATTTCAAGGTTAACCTTGCGTAAAGGACCATAAATCTTTTTCCATATCATCCAAGCCAGAACTCCGGCAAAGAGTAATGTCGAGAACGCGAGTAGGATCATTTTAAAGAACCAAGCATAAATTTCACTGTTGAATTCCGACTTTTTAACTACAGCAATAAGCTTCCAGCCCTGTGGACTAGCGTATCGAAACAGATGATATCCGGTAAGTGTTTCATGTGTGAGATTGGAGTTGCTTCCTGCTGCTTTGATAATTCCTTGAGGCAATTTACCATCAATGACATAAGTGCTAGAGCCCTGTTGATTCACAAGTAGGTGGTTAACCTTCATCCCGTAAGATTCCTGATTAAATATTTTGCGAAGCAGGCTATAATTTGTCTCTAAATAAATATATAGCTTATGCTCACCTGGTACGCGTACAATGCGCTGCTCTGAGAACACGAGATTATCGCCAACGGCATACATCGTAGAATGAGGTCCATAATAATCAGCTCCGTTATATCGCATAAAAGAAGGTAACGTACTGATATCGAAATTTCTGCGCGCACTCATATTCGTGAACAGAACCGGATCATCACTGCTTGGCATAATGTAGGCTGTAAGTCCAATGTAGGGATTAGTGAAATTAACGAGGTTGATCTTCTGGTTGATGGAGTTCATCATTTGCGATTTGCGATAAATTTGCTTTTCCTGAATAAATGAGGACATTTCTTCCACAATCTGACCATCCAGCGCAAACTGTTTAGAGGCAAAATCCATATTGTCGATGGCATTCTCCAAGCTAGAGGCTTCCTGTTTCAGGCTTGCACTTATACCATTACCAATTTTCCCTGAAAGAATAGAGTAAATAGAGGTGTAGGTTACGAATCCTACTAAAAGAAGCGGAAGAAGTGTTCCGATAACTAGATAGATGAATAAGGTATTCCGTAAGGATTTGACAACTGGGGTATGATTACGCTTGAGTACTCTTACCATCCGAATGATCCTCTTCCTTCTTCCTGTAAGCGTTCTATATATATCAATGTGAGAATACCACATTTATCCTTAATTGAATAGAATAGGGCAGGACAGCCTCCACGCCGCCCCGCCCTATTTGTATTTTTCTAATCACACCTTATTTCACACTTTTACGAGCCTCGAACAATTCCTCTGCCTTTTTAATCGAGAAATCCATAACTTCGGCATAGCCGAGACCATTCACCTTATCATGCATTTCTTTATTCAATTTGTCATATTCGGCTTGATCTTTAGCAAAAACCATTTTCCAAGAAATTTGTTGAATGACCGTACCAATTTGTTTGTTCTTTTGCTCCAGTGTTTTGTCCATCATCAATGGTTCTTTTCCAGTGAAGCCTTGTGGTGCTACGGCCAATAAATTATTTTTCTCAAAATACTCCTTAGGCGTAAGAACGCCCATCTTCGCTCTCCAGTCACTATCAAGCTTAGACGGATTACGCTCTAGGGTTGTCGTCCATAGATTGTGATCGTATGGCTCTTTGTTGTCTGGATTCACCATCGCCGGAACTACAAAAGAGAAGTTCATTTGATTAGAGCCGTAGTAGTAATCACCACCACCATATTCTGCAGGCACTTGCGTATTCTGTTGATCAGCATAAGCCTTCCACCCAAAGTCAGTCACGACAGGTTTACCGCTTGCATCCATATCCCAAGTCAGACCTTTAGGTCCGTTAGGCACCGCTGTTCCGCTTCCTGCAGAGATCATTGCACCTTCCGGAGTATACATCCAGTTAATCAATTCCATAATTCTAGCAGGTTCTTTAGCTTTTGCACCGATTGCTATAATACCGTTACCTCCGTATATATTGAAGCCAGTGGAATACATCAGCTCATCTTTGAATGGAACTAATGCAAAGCCTTTACCTTCTGCTGTTCTTTCCGGTGTATTGTAGTTTGCTGCTCCTAGCCACGGGAACCAAGAGAACAACAGACGGCCATCCTTGTATTTCGCTACAACATCATCGAATTTTTGAGTCATAGAATCTGGATCAACCAAGCCCATTTGGTTAGCTTCAAAATATAGTTTGAGCGACTTCATATACCAGCTGTCATCGGATAAGAAGTCATAATATTTCTCTTCGTCTGCTTTAACATATACAGCTGTATCAGGAATTTCGTCATAGCCCATCATGTTTGCGAACTGTTTAGCCAGTGTCATTTTATAGTTGCCATCCCAGTCAGACCACATCGAGAAGGCATAGGTTTTCTTTCCTTGCTCATTTTTTGGTTCAAGCTCTTGCATTTTTTTCAGCACGGGCAGATAATCTTCAATCTTAGAAATTTCAGGTGCGCCGATTTGCTGATAAAGATCCCATCGCAGGTCTGGCCCCCAAGTCATATCTTTCCCTTCAGAAGGTCCAGAAGGATTAGAAGCTACGCTGTTTCCGATGCCAAAAACAGATGATCCACCACCAAAAGCAACCTTTGCTTTCTCAATAGCTTTTGGGAACGTACTAGCAATGTCTTTTCCGTATTTATCAAGAAGCCCATCTTGAGTCCAGTCTAAGAGAAGCTTTCCTTTGATCGCATTTGGATAATGGTTCTTATCATCACCGAAAATAATGATATCTCCAAGATCACCCGATGCCATCATTGCAGAGATTTTGGTATCTCCACCTGTAAGGTTTGAAGCTACAATGTCCATCTCAATATTGAACTTATCTTTGATGATTTTGGCAAACCATCCGGTTTGTGGACCCGCATAGTTAGCGGTTGTAGAGAATACGGTCAGCTTCAGCGGCTTGGAATGATCAAGTGCTCCGTCATCCGGTGCTGCTGTTTCTTCCGCCGGCGCATTCGTTGCAGCGGACGTAGGCTTCTCTGTGCTCGTGTTTTTACCCGAGTTAGCCGTATTATTCCCCCCGCCACATGCTGCCAGAACAAAGACCAGGATTACGAATAGCATGACAAGCGATGCTCTTCTTAGTCTCATTGCTTTATACCCTCCCTTTCGTATCTTCACTTATAGTTCAACTCTGCGCTTAGCAGAGGAAAACCCCATTCCGTTACCGATCTGGTAGCTCATTAGCCCTTAACTGCACCGATCATAATCCCTTTGACGAAAAAGCGCTGGAAGAATGGGTACACGATTAGAATCGGCAATACAACGATCATCGTTACTGTCATCCGTACAGAGGTTGGAGTCTGCATATTTGCTACACTAGCGGCCATATCTGGTGAATTACGAATTAAAGCTGCGAGCGAGCTGGACTCGTTCAAATAACGCCATAACAAGAATTGGAGCGTAAAGTACTTCGTATCTGTCATCAGAAACGCCGTATCAATAAATGAGTTCCACTGATTCACTGCGGAAAAAATCGTAATCGTAGCCAGAATGGGCGTAGTAAGCGGTACAATAATGCTCCAGAACACCCGCATGTAACCAGCACCATCCATAGACGCTGACTCCTCAAGGGATGGAGGGATGGCCTCAACGAAGGTTTTGACCAAAATGATGTTGAATGGTGTAATAATCGTAGGCAAAATATAAGCCAGATAATTATTGGTCAGATGCAAATTGTGCATTGTAATATACCAAGGGATCAGACCTGCGCTAAAATACATCGTAACCACGACACTCCGGTACCAAATACTCCGGCCCCACATTTCCTTTTTGGTGAACAAATATCCTAAAAAAGCTGAAGACCCCACAGTAAGCAACGTCCCGACAACCGTTCTATACACGGAGACTGTTGCCGCATGTCCTAAACCGCTGATTCTTAGCACCTTACTATAGTTATCAAAATGGATCTGCCTTGGATAAAATTTGATATCCCCCGCTGCACTAAGATCATTCGAGCTGATCGTATTGATGAATAAATAATAGAATGGGTAGATGCATGACAGGGTGAACAATCCAAAGAGCGTATAGATCATAATCTGGAAGATAAGTTCTCCAGCCGTTAGTTTTTTCTTTCTCAAGTGGGATCACCCCTGACTTAAATGATAGATTCGTCACGCACCATCTTAGACAACGTGTTCGCTGCGAATAGTAGAATTACACTGACAACCGATTTCAACATGCTGACGGCCGTGGCAAAAGGAAAGTTGTTTGCGAAAGCGATGTTGTATACATAAAGATCCAGCACCTCAATAGAATCCTTATTCATCGCATTTTGAAAGGCAAAGTACTGCTCCATCCCGTTATTGACTAGATTACCTATGGAGAGCAGCAGCAGTACAAAAAAGGTTGGAATCAAACCTGGAATGGTGATATGCCAAATTTTGCGGAACCGACTTGCACCATCCACCTCAACAGCTTCGTACAATTCCTGATCAATGCCTGCGATTGCAGCAAGATAGAGAATGGCACCCCAGCCTAACGATTTCCACCAGTACCAAACGATCATCGTGACCCAAATATTTGAGCTGGAGGCTAAGAAGTTATACCCTTCATCTACCACTCCAAGCTGCACTAAAATGTGAGTGATGACACCGTTATCTACAGAGAACAACGAGAATGCCAATGCATATACCAGAATCCAGCTGATAAAGTTTGGAATCGTGGTTAGTGTCTGCACCAACTTGCGATACCAGCCTGACTTAATCTCAGTCAACATAATGGCAAAGATCACTGGAAAGATGGATGTAATTAATCCGAGTGAACTCATGGCAAGCGTGTTCTTCAGCACCCGCAGAACCTCTGCGGTCTGCGTCGGATTAGATACAATCGTCTTGAACCATTTCAAACCAACGTAAGGCGTGTCTGACAACGGTATTCCGGGAATGAAATCATAAAAGGCATAAATCCATCCGCTGATCGGCAGATAATAGAAAATAAAGGTGACAACAAGAAACGGAAAAGCCATGAAAAACAACTTATGTTTGTTCTTCATCTTCCAGCGGGATCGATGAATCGGATCGACGCTGGGAAGCAGTTCGCCAGCAGGTACCCCCATATCGGAATCTCCTATACCCAGATTTTGATTACGTTTTCAGAGTATCAGAATCTGTGCTTCTGGCGAGATAGAGAGCAGAACGCCTTATCAGGGAAACCGTCAGATACTTGTGAACCAAATTCGCAGTACAATCGACCATTTTCTACCTGTTTGTGGGACTAGAGATGGAGGGCATATATGACTTTAGACAAAAAACGACCACCACTTAGGAAGTACCCGAAGTGGTGGTCGTTTTTTTATATGTCTATTTTCATTGAAACATAAACAAACGAATATTATCTAGACTACATGCTAATGCCCAGACGCTTGAACATCCCCCTCCGCAGAGGCATCCATCTTCTGACGTCCCATATAGAACGAAGCCAATAACGCTAAAGCTGCGGGAATTACCGCCCAAGCAAAGGTGTTTACAATGGAAGAAGATAACCCAGCTGTAATCTTACTCAGAATTTCAGGTGGAATAAGCGCCCTAGTCTCCGGTGAGAGCAAGGCATGTGGGTCTTTAAAATCCATAGCTCCCGCCGGAGCCGCTCCTCCACCATTAGCCGATAGTAACTTGGTAATACTGCCTGAGAAATAGTGACTTTGAATGATACCGAAGGTGGTAATGCCTATGGTCATGCCCAGTGAACGAATGAAATTCAGCGTTGCGCTGGCAGAGCCGCGTTGCTGTGCGGTCAGTCCGTGAATGGATGCCGTACTTAGCACTGAGAATGAAGCGCCTATTCCTAGCCCAATTAAAATCATATACAAAGTAACAAGCAGTCGCGAAGCATCCGGCGTGAGTGTCGCTACAAGTCCAGTACCGATCACCAAAAGTGCGAATGTAGGAATCAGCAGGCTGCGGTAACTCGTTTTTGACATCAGAAATCCACCCATCGTAGCTGTAACCACTGAGCCAACCATCATTGGCAGCAATACAAGTCCTGAATTTGTAGCTGATCCGCCCAATACCCCTTGAATAAAGATCGGAATATACACAGAAGCCACAATAAAGGCTGCACCGCTAAATAGTGCACAGATAATGCTCACCGCATATAATCTTTTTTTAAACAAAGCAAAGGAAATAATCGGTTCTTTCGCTTTAGTTTCTACAACAAGAAACAGAGCTGCAAGGATGGCAAAGGCTGCAAATAAACCAAGAATCATGGACGAATTCCAAGCATACTCTTTCCCGCCTAGTTCCAGCGCAAACATTAAGCAAATGACTGAACCAAGCAGCGTACCCGCTCCCAACCAGTCAATAGGCTGTTTAGAATGCTCATGTGATTCTTTATAAAAGAATACGACCATCGCAAAAGCCAACAGTCCAAGGGGTAAGTTAATATAAAATATCCACTGCCAAGCAATATGATCAGTAATATACGCACCCAGTAATGGACCAAATATACTCGACAATCCAAATACTGCTCCGAATGCCCCGCCGAGCTTGCCCCGCGTCTCCAGCGGAACAGCATCGAACATGATGGCAAAAGCGATTGGCACCAGCGCCCCACCACCTATGCCCTGAATAGCCCGGTACGCAGCTAACTGAGTTATTGTATCAGCCGTTCCACAGAGAGCCGAACCCGCCATGAATACGATAATTCCAAAAATAAAAAACTTCTTACGACCATACATATCAGACAGCTTGCCGAATATGGGCATACCCGCCATCTCAGCTACGAGATAAGCTGATGTGACCCAGACAAATTTGTCCATTCCGCCAAGCTCCCCAACAATATTACCCATTGCAGTAGCAACGATGGTGCTGTCCATGGAGGCCATAAGAATTCCTAATAGGAGACCTGCGATAACAATACCCAAATTGGGCGATTTGGCAGCACTCATATGTTCCACTCCTCTTTTTCTCAAAAAATAACTATACAATTGTCTTTATATCTTCACTTGATGCTTCACTGTTGCGTGCTTATGAACTTCTAGTGTATCGCGGAATTCCACCGTTTCTATTTCACAATCCGGACCAATGATTACACGTTCTCCCCTTACCATACTAGCCTTTGTATTGACCAGATCAATAGCATCGCCTTCGATTAGCCCCGCTTCAAACAGTATTTTCGAAGTTGGCTTCATCATATGCAGCAGTCTTCCAGTTTTACTCTTCTTAATGGTTAAGATACTGCCCCCAACCTCCTTCGCACTACTTGGACCAAACAATTTAATCTCCAAATGCTCAGCACTAAGTAATCCAGCTACGCTTAAGGCACCGGAAATTTGTAATTTTTCCCCTTCGCAATCACCCTTCACATCCAAATTTCCGTAGAGATGAAGCTCATCGATTTTTACGGAGGCTGCTTTTATTTCACCCTGTCCACGTAAGTAATCCCCTTCAAGATTACCCTCGAGTGCAATTTCGCCAGTGATTTTCATTTGCTTCATATTCAGATTTCCAGCTATATTAGCATTTCCAGTCAGATTCATCTTTTCGCAATTCACATCTCCAGCGAATTTGCATTCTCCAGTGATCTTAACATCTTTGAAAGAACCACCGGCTGAAGATGTCGTTCCAATTATTTTAAGATTATCATTCACAGGGCCTTCTCCACCTTTCCAACCTTAGCCTCTGGATGCACTGTAATTTGTTCGCGATACTCTACCCGTCCGAGTGTACAGCCTGGGCCAATAATGACAATATTTCCTCTGATGATATCCGCAATTGTATATTCTACATCTATAAAATCTCCCTCGATCGTTCGAGCACATAGCTCAGGCCGAAGCTTAGGGATGATTCCGCTAAACATCTTACTCCAAAACCCATTATTCACTTGCCGTATCACGAGGCTTTCCACACCGATTTCATTAGCCTTCCCTTGACTCTGCAGTTTGAAATCCACATGACCGGCACTTAGTAAACCACCAACACTAAAGCTACCTTCACCTATAAAATCCTCAAGTTCACAATCCCCTTTGACACTCACCATTCCGTTAAGGGTACAGCTTTCACCTCGAAAACTCTTACCTACATTAAGAACCCCATCCACCTTTAGGGTACCAAAACGCATATTACCCATCACTTTGATGACCCCGTTACATTCTGCTTCTTCTGCTGCGAGATCATCATTCAAATTCATATGCCCATTTCCTTTAAACATTCGCGCCACAATCGGTCCGACTACTTTACCTACACCATCCATGTTTACGTTGTTGTAAGTACCTCCGGCCCCACCACTAACCCCGTTTATTATCAAATCAGGCAGCTGATGTTTGTCCATTACTCTTCCTCCTATTCAACAAGCTTGTAGGCAAGCTTACCTTTCAATTGTTCGATCAAATCTGCATATGTCATTTTACTGACTAATCTAACCCCTTCATCAAACCATAACTCCGCGGGCGCTTGTGCAAGAATGAAGGATGACACCCCCATTTTCCGGACAAAAAACAACTCCCAGCTTCCACTCTCGAGCCTTGAAACATTCACCTGCAAAGTGCGAAACAGAAGCTCCGCCTCCTCCATACTCATTTCCCCAGCACTAAGCAGGCGGTCTACGGCGAATAAATGAACGAGCTCCTCAAAAGTATATTTACTTTCATCACCGAGACTTTCTCCAAACTTCCTCAGTGTTGTTGTCGAAACAATGTTACGTTCCATAATTTCCTTAGCAGTTACACTCACCTTCTCAAAGGATGCCTTATCCGATAGCTTATCAGCCATTTCATCCAAAGAAAGTCCATCTTTCATATTCACAATGTTGTGAATTCGCGACAAGATCATCTCTTTAGGAAAAAAAGTCTCTTGTCCAGTAAAGGTAGATTTGCGGATAAACCATTCCTCGGGGATTAACTGCTTCCTTTTCCAGCGATACAATTGCCCATATGAAATACCGGTTAAATCCAGCAGTTGCTTCTTCGAAATCAAATCATCTTCCATATGCGATCACTCCTCGAAAACATCGTAACATAACACTGTTACGTTGTAAATAAAACACTCCCCCTTAAATCTCCTACTGAAACAAATCATTACATTAAAGTTTCCCTCCAAGATTTTACGACACAAGAAAAAAGTGAACCTCCGTCTAGAGGAGGATCTTCACTCTTTTACCCGCACTGTATTCTTTGGTTTAAGCTAGGCATATTAATTTATGACAAAAAGAGAAGGAGTCTTTATCGACTCCTTCTCTTTTCCTCACTTAATGTCTTCAGAATCTTTTTTTTGGTTTGGATTAATCGTTTTTCAGCACCATGTGGGTGTAATGGTTCACCCCAGATAAATCCATCACCTTCGTACCTCGGAATGATATGCATATGGTAATGGGTAAGGTCGTTAAACTTCCCTCCATCTTGACAAATTCTTATACCGTCAGGTTTAAACAAGCTCTTCAAAGCAATTGAAAGTTTTTTCGAAGCATCCATGATAGCATAAGCAGTCTCTGACTCCATCTCTTCGACATCACAGTAATGCTTTTTGGGGAGGATTAGAGTATGTCCTTCATTAAAAGGAGCAATATCAAGCACACAAGTAATAAATTCATTTTCATAAACAATATTCAAGTCAGGTTCAATACCGTTAGCGATTCTACATCCTAAGCATTCCATGTACAGCAGCACTCCATCCTATTTATTTTCATTTACTACTTGTTGAGCAATGCTTAGAATTGTATCCTCATCCAAACTGTTGAACTTTAAAGTGATTGAACCTTTTGAAGCATTGAATGCTAAAAACGTATAATCACTTTTTTTTATTTTTTGCGCCTGATTGCCGCTAATATCAATAATATCAGCATCGTTCAAATCAATTTGAGTATTGCTATAGGTTATTTCAATGAGTGTTTCTCCTTGATAAGGTCCGTAGATGATTTTTCTTTCATCGGACGCTTTTTGTTCCTTTGTTAACTTCTCCAGTTTCCCTTTGTTTTTAGTATATGTGACTAAAACTTCTTGATTGTCTCCAATAAAGTTACCTTGTTTGTCCTTTGGAGGGAATTTATGTTGTACATAACTAACTTCATATCCATCCAATGTAGGAATACTAAATGATGATCCTAATGCACTAACCTGCACCTGCGCTTTAGCTAATTCATCGTTGGAACCAGCCTTTTGACATCCTGATATTAAAAATATAATTGCAGCAATAAAAAATATAAATCCAGATTTATTCATGAAATCACCTCTAATTATTTGAATTAATAATAATGGAAAACCTTAGTAGTTCGTAGATATACTTCAGTTACATTCCTCTTAATCTCTTTAATATCCCTAAATATGGAAGCACTATATATACGTTGTAAAAGTAAATTTGTTGCACTAACCCCCTCTTAGTTTAATGAGAAAATGCTTAACAACGAAGTTTGGTGTTCGTGCCCGTCACAGAGAACAGGCAAGAGCTAACCACCATCTGTTTCTTGTTCGATGCTGTGTTCTCATATTTCTTGCTCAAACGTGTTTACACCGATTCATGGAGAGCATTCAGTCCTTACGCAAATACGAAAGGATACATGAAATAAGTCTCGTCCATTTCGACGATACCTTGGAATGATCCCGTTGGAATCTGCTTCAGAACAGCAAGAATTTTATGTCTCCAATAAAACAAGGTCACATGGGTTACCTCACCATACAGTTCCTTGGCACATTGTCTATAGTGAATAACCCTCAATCATGAATTCGATAAACCGAGCCCAAATATGATGTCTTCGTGTTCGCTGAAGAGGAGTATTCGTCAAGTCGTTGAATGTTTGACGGCAGAATTTACAATGGTACCTTTGCCGTTTAACTTCTCTAGCGCGTGTTTTAACAATGTATTTACCAAATGGAACAGCACAACAATTGTTGCAATGGGGGCAGACAAGCCCATGTTTATGCTTTTGCTCCTGGATTTCATCAATCGCACGTATAGGAGCTGACATTCCCTTGGTTCTGGACTGTAAAAAAGTGAATGAGCTCTCGCTTGCCACTAGTGTCATCTTAATTACAGAACAAACGTTCGTAAAACATAAATATCAACAATGTGATTTAACATAGCCTAAAACAAAGAAAAGAAAGCCCTCCCAAGCCAATACTATGGCATCTGGGACAGCCTTCTTTATTTCACTTGCTCTATCTACAAATCTATTTTATCGTTTAAGTCTTTCATTAACCTTACTGCACATAGGTATAATGCGCTGAATCATATTGTGGACCTGATTTCTCATAAGTGAACCAGTACTCAATACTGCTGCCAGCACTTAACCCACTTACTGTCTGCTTCCATGTCCCTGAGCTGTTGGTCATCCGGTAATTAAGCTGTGATCCCCCGTTAACCTTATAATGCACATCTACATAAAGAGCACTGGTCACAGGTGTAATATAAATGCTCGCTTCTGTTGAAGAAAGTCTCGTTACGCCTGCTGTAAAGTCAGCCGTCACATGATCACCGCCTCCGCTGCCTCCAGATGGATTAGTACTAACCGTTGCGGCATTACTGGCGGATGATAGATTACCCGCTGCATCCGTAGCTTTTACTGTAAACGTATAGGCTGTGCTCGGAGTAAGTCCACTAACAGTTGCTGTAGTTCCCGCCACCGAGGCTACCTGCTGTGTTCCGCGATAAACGAGATATCCTGTAACGCCAACATTATCTGTTGAAGCAGACCAGCTCAGGTTAACTGCTGTGTCCGTCTTGCTGGTTACTGTCAGATTAGCAGGTGCAGTAGGTGCTGTCGTGTCTCCAGTATTACCACCACCCGTCAAGAATTGCCCGGTGAATGGGTTAAATCGATGCAGGGATAGAATTAACCAACCCGTGCTGGACACGCAGTTTTGCTGTGCCATCACCCAATAGCTGTTGCTGGTCCCTTTCAGTGAGTACGGGATTCCCCCAAGCGAAGCGCCGCTTGTGCCTTGCTTTTTAATAATTTCAGTGTTAATGGCATCCGCTTTGGATACATTGCCTTGCATAAAGTAGGCGAGCGACATAAATGCGCTTCCTTCAAACCATACATCAGCACCCGTATTACCGATTTGATTCCCGTTATCGTCATATGCGGGTAAAACTTCATCCGTCCAGTCAAAATCATATCCGGTCAGCGTATTCCCAGCATCATTGTAAGTAAGCGTCTGCTTGTAACGCGGATTTGCAAGGGTCCCCGGGGTGCCGGAGGCATTTTCCACATAAGTTAAGCTTGCTCCATAGTTATGCGTTCCGGATACTCCTAAAGCCAGTACTCCCCATGGATTCACGTCCAATGGAATTTTAGGGTCGATCAGATTCGTATCGTTTTTCCAGCCTCCCTTGAAGCGTTTGACACTGTCATCCCACACGTAATTATCCAGGAAGGTTTTGACTCCAGTAGCTGCGCTATTGTATGTGGCAGCCTTTGAGGAATCCACCGAAGCATAATACTGCAGCACCCGGTAAATATCGATATTGTGCTCGGTAGAGCTCCAAGGCTCATCAGAGTTACTCCAAGCACTCCATCCTCCTGCGATACTGCCATTTGCTTTTTTATACTGTAAGCTCCAATCGAGTGCTTTGAGCGCCATCGGACGATATCGCGTGTCATTATATTGCTTTTCATAAGCCATAGCTGCCATTGCCATCCATACAACCGGCCCCACATGTTTACGAATTTCTTCTCCGTAGCCATTGTTATACCAATAAGAGTTCAGCCAGAAGCCCGAAGGGTCCTGAATGTCCCGCATTTTGTTCAACACCTGCTCTGCCCGTGTCCGCTCACCTTTTACAATAAAGGCAATGGCTGCAACAGCTTGATCATACGTGTATACAATCTGTTTGGGGTTGTTTGGACCCCAGAAATCCTCAAAGCTATCTACCAATCCCTCAAAAGCATACCCCGCTGTTGCATCCTGCTGGGCCTTCAACCAGATTAAAGCACGATTTGAAGCGTCACTTGCAGCATCTGCACTCACTTTTCCACCCATAGGTAGAGCTACTCCAATAACCAGCAGACTTGTCATTAAGATCGAAAACAGCTTCCTCATCTTCATAACTTTCCTCCTCATATTCATGATGAACTGGGCAATGAGAGTTCTTTGAAGCATAATAACTAAAGCGTTTTCAAACAGCGACAACAGGAACTTTTGAATTCTTTACCATGGTAATTGTCCTCATTTTCAGCCTTTGGGGTCTATTCGTCAACGGTTTTCTGTAAAATTTTAACTAAATGAGGCGAAACAACCATAAAGCCCATTTTAGAAACTATACGAAAGACCGCAATTATTTTATTAGTTCGTGTTCACGAAGACAAAACAAAAAGAGCAGACAGCTCCTTGGGAAGGATTCTATCTGCTCTTATGATTTAATCACACTATTCTATTCTACTTTATCTTCACCAGAAGCTTCAACTGCAGCTGGTTCAGCAGCATCTTCATCGGTTGGCTCTTGAGCTGCTGGAGGTGCGATCCGGACAATTAAAGTGTCCTCAGGCGTCAATACTTCCCAGCCTTCATGCTTCGGCAGATCAGATACCAGCAATTGGTCACCAATATCTAGTCCACTGATATCCACCTCAAAGGATGCCGTTAATTTATCTGGAAGTGTGCGAATATCCAGCTCATGCAATTCAATTTGCTGCACGCCGCCACTCTTCACACCTACTGGATCACCTGTAAAGTGAAATGCCACTTTTGTATCCAATTTAGCCTTCATATCAATTTGTTGAAAATCAATATGCAGCAGTTGTTTGGATACTGGCTGGCGCTGGATTTCTTGGATGACAACGTTCTTTTTACCCGAGTCTGGTAATTCCAAGGTTAATACTGCCCGAGGGTTATTAGCCAAAATCCCGATAATTGTCTTAGCATCCGCTGTAAAGGACTGGCTATCTGAACCTGCACCGTACACGACTACCGGTACAAAGCCTTTTCTGCGCTGTGAAGAAGTCGAGCCGGATCTTTCTGTCAAACGTACTGTTGTATTCACGATGATTCCTCCTAAGTAGGGATTTTATACTAGACCGATTAGATATGTACGTCTAACCTAACCACTCTCTATTACCCCATTAACCTGGCTTCGAAACCCTTTAAGACTTTTTGTGCTCAGGCAAAAATAAGGTCAAATTGTATTATTATACAATTCAACATTAATTATTCAAGACTTAGGAGCGAATCGTCATTATATCTTTGACAGCTATTAGACTAAATGACAAGCTACAAAATGGTTATTGCCGGCATCACGGAATACCGGGATTTCAGACCTGCAAACCTCTTGTGCATAGGGACACCGGGTATGAAATTTACAACCGGAAGGCGGGTTCACTGGGCTCGGAATATCCCCCTTAAGGACAATTCTTTCCCTTTTCAGCTTAGGAATAGGTATTGGAACAGCTGATAGCAATGCCTTGGTATAAGGATGGAGCGGATTCTTAAATAATTCATCTCTAGAAGCCGTCTCCATCATAGATCCCAGATACATGACACCAATTCTTGAACATAAATGCTCAACCACACTCAAATCATGGGAGATAAACAAATAGGTTAGCCCACGGCTCTGCTGCAGCTTACTGAATAAATTAATAATCTGTGCTTGGATGGACACATCCAAGGCCGAGACTGGCTCGTCTGCAATGATTAGCTCAGGATTCAGCACAAGCGCACGCGCGATTCCGATCCGTTGTCGCTGTCCTCCTGAGAATTCATGCGGAAAGCGATCAATATGATAAGAGGATAAACCACATGCCTCAAGCGCCTCAAGTACCCGATCACGAACCTCTGATTTTGAGCATAACCCATGATCCAGTAAAGCTTCTCCGATAGCATCACCTATGCGGACCCGAGGGTTAAGTGAGCTATACGGGTCTTGAAAGATTAGCTGCATTTGGGGTCTGATATTTCGCAATTCAGCGGGGGACAAAGAATGAATGTCTATTCCTTTGAATTTGATCTCGCCTGCCGTTTTATCCGTTAGCCGTAAAATCGTCCGTCCGACCGTACTCTTTCCGCTCCCGGATTCTCCTACAAGCCCAAACGTCTCCCCTGGCTGAAGCGTGATGCTAATATCATCAACAGCCTTTACATGCCCAACCGTTCGGTTAAGCAATCCCTTAGTGACAGGGAAATATTTCTTCAGATGATTGACCTCAAGCAATGCCTCAGGCATGAACAACCGCCTCCTCATACAACCAGCAAGCTACCTTTTGTCTGCTGGCCACTTCTTTAAGCTGGGGCTGCTGGCTGACACAAACAGGCATGCAATGCTCACAGCGGTCATGAAAATAGCAAGAAGGTACCAGCTCAAGCGGATTTGGCACTTGGCCTGGTATGGAATACAGCTCATCCTGCCGCTGATTGATAACTGGCTTCGATTTGAGCAGCCCTTTCGTATAAGGGTGTTTGGGATTGTTGAACAATTCAACAACCTCCCCCTCCTCCACAATATTTCCGGAGTACATAACAATCACGTAATCAGCCATCTCCGCGACTACACCCAGGTCATGGGTGATTAATAGAATAGACATGCCGGAGCTGTCTTTAATTTCACGAAGCATATCCAGAATTTGTGCTTGAATCGTTACATCCAGCGCCGTTGTGGGTTCATCTGCAATCAATAGTTTTGGACTGCAGGCGATAGCAATAGCGATCATAATCCGCTGCAGCATCCCTCCACTTAATTCATGTGGATAACTATCAGCAATTTGCTCAGGTCGTGATATGCCTACCTGTTTTATTAGTTCAATCGCCCGGATACGCGCCTGCTTCTTATTCATCTTCAAATGCACGATCAACGGCTCCATAATTTGTTCACCGATCTTGATTACAGGATTAAGAGAGGACATGGGTTCCTGGAAGATCATCGCGATCTCGTTGCCACGGATGGCTCGCAGTGTGTTTTTGTCCATTTGCAACAAATCTTCACCCTGAAAATCAATTTTGCCATGGGCAACCTTGCCCCCTGGCTCTTCAACAAGACCCATGATGGACATCGCAGTTACACTTTTGCCGCAGCCCGATTCTCCGACGATACAGACCGTCTCTCCTTCACGGACACGGAAGCTTACATCATCAACGGCTTTCACTTTTCCTTCTTCCGTGAAGAAGTATGTACTTAGACCGTCTATATTCATTAAATCACTCATGTGAGGATCACCTACCTCTTCTGTTTAGGATCAAGTACGTCCCGGAGTCCGTCACCAAAAATATTGATCGCGATTACTGTCGCGAAGATGGATAGCCCAGGCGGAATCCACAGCCACGGCCGATCCTTGAAGTCGATCATATTATTCGCTGCGTCAATCATATTGCCCCAGGTTGGCGTTGGCGGCATAACACCTAGTCCAAAAAAGCTAAGAACCGATTCACTCAGAATAGCGCCACCGATGTTGAGCGTTGCCATAACGATCAGCAGCGGGATAATGTTCGGCAGCAAATGGTTAAATAATTTACGCCGATCCCGAAGGCCTAATACTACAGCTGCTTGCATAAACTCACGTTCTCGCAGACTAAGCATTTGCCCCCGTACCATACGCGCCATACCTGGCCAGCTCACAATGCTGAGCATAAGCATAACGATATACATCCGGTAGTCCGTTGGAATCTTCCACTCCGATAATAACGCTCCAAAAATAAAGAGCAGTGGCAAACTCGGAACCGTCAATAGAAGATCCGCAATCCGCATTATGATTTGATCGGCGATTCCGCGGTAATACCCAGCTATGGCTCCCAAAAGAGCCCCGATAAACACCGAAAGAACCATTGATGCCAGTCCTACTGTTAGTGAAATGCGTCCTGCCTGCATCACCCGGGTCAAAATATCTCTGCCCAGCGCGTCAGTGCCAAGCCAATGCTTCATATTAGGTGCCTTGTTCATCAGTGCCATATTAATTTTGTTATCCGTATAGGGTGAGAACAGAGGACCAAGAAAACAAAGCGCAAACATAAAGATCACTACCACAAACCCGGATACCGCCAGCTTGTTCTTCAGCAACCTCCGAAGGGATTGCCGGAATAAAGAGGATTTTCCTTTGGTGGTCTGGGGTTTCGAGATCCCCGCTACATTGCTTTGAACTGCCACGTCAGCTTCCTCCTCTCTATAGCCGAACTCTAGGATCGGCAATCCGGTACAAAACATCCGAAAGCAACGTTCCTATGACGGTAAGTATGGCAATAAACATCGTAAAGCCCATCAGCAAAGGATAATCCCTAAGTCCAAAGGACTGCATATACAGCTGGCCAATCCCAGGCCAATTGAATATTTTTTCAATAATAAGTGACCCGCCGAATAGTGCTGGAAGCTCGAAGCCAACCAGGGTAATCGCAGGCAATAAAGCATTTCGCAGGGCATGTGTAAAGAGCACCTTACGGTCCCTTAGGCCTTTAGCACGGGCGGTGCGGATATAATCCTGTTTTAAGACATCGATCATATTACTGCGGAAATAACGGGTGAGTGAGCCCAATCCAAGGAGGGTCATAACAACAACCGGAAGGGTCATATGCGTTACAATCTCCTTAAAATACGCCAGACCTGTAGCATTACTACCTGTCGTGATTATTCCACCCGGAGGGAGCCACTTCAGATCGACGGCCAGAATTTTGATCAGGAATAAGCCTATAAAAAATGACGGCAGCGACATTGCTGCGAAAATAGCGATCATCACGAGTGTATCGAACCATGAATATTGCTTATAGGCTGAAATCACACCAATAATAACTGCAATCACCCACGTCAGAAACGTGGAAACGGCAGCCAGTAGAAAGGAATTCCACATATAATCATTAAAAAGCTGCAGCACAGGCTTCTGTTGGGCTAAGGAATAACCGAAATCGCCATGCAGCGCATTCTTCATCCAGATTCCATACCGCTCAAGCATCGGCTTGTTTAAGCCGTAAATCTCTCGCAGCTCAGCTTTACGTTCTGCAGTCAATTTGATATTTCCGGTTATGAAGTCCCCGGGAGTTGAAGCATACAGGCAGAAGATCAATAATGATGCCGCAAATAAGATAATGACCATGTACAACAGTCTTTTCGATAAATAAGCGCTCATGACAGACTCCTTATGATTTGTCCCCTGCTCATCAGAGCAGGGGACACTGTTTTATTTATTTCAGGCTCCAAGTTGGCAGACTGCCAGCAAGACCGATGAACGGGCTGACCGATAGATTCTCAATACGTCCGTTATAGGCGTATACAGTCTTTTTGTAACTTGTGAAAATAATAGGCAGTTCATCATTGAAGAGCTGATACAGCTCTTTGTATACCGCTTTGCGTGCTTCAATATCAGTAGTAGCTAAGGCTTTATTGTATAGCTCCAGGAATTTCGGATTGTCATAATCCGTGATTTCTCCATCGAAGAATTGCATGAACCCGTCAGCCGGATCAGTCAACATACTAGTGGAGAAGGATACGAGGTCGTAATCCCCACCTTCTACCTTAGATACCAGAGAGTTAAAGTCTGCGAATACCTCAGGCTGGAAATCGATACCCAGTGCTTCAAAATTCTCTTTAGCTACAGCAATAAAAATATCTGTATTTTTGCTCTTAGAGCCGAGGTAGTGAATGGTAAGCGGTTTGCCATCTTTTTCACGGATACCACCCGCGCCTACTGTCCAGCCTGCTTCATCCAGCAATTGTTTTGCTTTTTCCGGATCATATTTGTAAGGATTAATCCCTTCCTCCGTGTAAGACCAAGAGATAGGGGATGCCGGGATGTTGGCAATTGAGCCTGCACCTTGCGCTGCATCTACATAAATACTCTGACGATCCAGACCGTACACAATGGCTTGACGTACAAGCTTATCCTTGAGCTGTTCATGCTTCAGATTGACTTGCAAATAACCATAGGTACTTGGAGTGTAAGGAATAATATTCACAAAACCGAGTGCTTTCAGCTTCTCGATATTCTCGTCTGTCGCACTAAAAGAAGCGTAGTCTACCTCACCCGTTTCTACGAACTGCCATACATCGCCTTCCGTAGTTTTATAAATGAAATGTTCCGTTTTTGGTTTACCTTTGAAATAATTCTCATTCGCCACAAAACGTACTTCTTGCCCCGGAATAAATTTCTCCAGCTTGTAAGGTCCATCTCCAAGTGGCTTCTCATGCAGCTTCTTGATGTATTCAAGATCTCCAAATTTATAGTCCTTGCCATAGTAAGCTTTCGACAGAACATTCGAGCCGAGCTGTACCAGCGCTGTTGCGTTTGGTTGCTCAAGCGTCACTGAGATCGTCTGTGGATCAGTCACTTTAATCCCTTCTATTGCTGTAGAAGAACCATCTTTATAGGCTTTGCCGCCTTTAACATTTAGTGATGGAAGCTGGGAGCTACCGTCATACGATTTGTCGTATTGAATCGTCCAAGTAAAAGCCACGTCATCCGCTGTCAATGGTGAACCGTCGCTGAATTTTAGATCTTTTCTCAAGTGGAACGTGTATGTAAGCTGATCATCCGAAACATCCCAGCTCTCTGCAAGCTCCGGTGTTGGAACGCCTTTATCGTCTACAGTTACGAGAGAAGCGTATAGCAGTGAAGATACATTGCCATCATAACCACTTTGCTGAAAATACGGAGTAAAAGCTCCGCTTGGGTCCGTTAACCCTACGATAATGGTGTCTGTACGTTTCTCTGCAACTGCTGGAAGTTTGGACAAATCGGTTGCGGTAAAAGGCTCGCTTAGCGCACCCGCATGAACAGTCTCTGCCGGAGTTGTTGCTTCCACATGGGTTGAATTGGACCCTGCAGCCGCGTTGTTACCAGACGAGGATTCGTTATTACTGTTGTTAGCGCAAGCAGAAAGTAAAAGTGAACCCGTAAGCAGTAATGAAGTGATTAC
>NZ_CDRJTB010000063.1:0-41894 GCF_976954365.1 Paenibacillus sp. Marseille-Q9583 | reverse complement strand
GTTTCCAATGCATTAAATGACGTAGATGTATTAAACCCGGAGACGAAATCACATGTTCTTAAGGTCGCGAAGCAATTAAATTATGTTCCGAACCTAAATGGCAAGCTCCTAAGGAATGGAAAAACTAAAATGCTTGGTTTTTTTACAACGAGTGTATCGGGTCCATACTTCTATAAGCTGGTGGAGTCCATGTCTCGAGAATGTGACCGGCTAGGTTATGGGCTAAATGTATTTGTTACAAAGGATAAACAAGTAATTATGAGCAATATTTTAGGCAGACGTGTCGATGGTGTCATTATCTACGAAGAGATGAGAATTGATGAAGAAGAAATTGCTGCAATGGTGAAAGACAAGATCAAAGCAGTGTTTCTCGATCGACCACTTAAGAATGAAACGATGGGAAGCGTGATCTTTAATTCGTTTGAATCTGCTTACGAAGCAACGAAATATTTAATCAGTCTGGGACACAAGAAAATTGCTTACATATCTGGTGTAGATGAGATGTATGACAGTGTTCAGCGGAAAGAAGGATACTTGGCCGCCTTGCGTCAATATCAGCTTCCAACGAACGAAGAGTATATTATCCAAGGATATTTTGAGGAAGAGAGCACCTATAACGCTATAAAGTCTCTAGTTCACTTAAGTCCTGATAAGATGCCTGATGCTTTTTTAGCAGGAAATGATTTGAGCGCCATTGGATGTATTCAAGCTTTGAAATCGAATGGATATGAAGTCCCGTTGGATATAAGCGTTATGGGGTTTGACGATATTGATATCGCGCAGTATTTCTCACCGCCATTAACGACGGTAAGAAATCAAATTGCCAGACAAGGTATTCTATCCATAAATCACTTGGTTCGCATGATTCAGAAGAAGGAACAGGGCGAAATGATGAAATTGCCGGGTGAGCTAATTGTACGTGGTTCTACTCAAGTGAAGATTGATCGGTACTAACGCTTTCAAGAAGGGCAACAAGATAGTATCCGATCATTTTCTAAATATAAGAAAGTATAAGTTTGCACCTATACTTTATATCTTATATTTCTCGCTTAAACGCATATCGTCCTGATAAGGACACTGAAGGCGTTTATGCTTGATAATTTCATTGCTTTTAGGAGGTTTTTTTTAAAAAAAAATAAAAACGTTTTTATTGTTTTGGGGATCATGATTTGGAGGGAGAAGAAAAACGTGGATAAATTAGCCGTAGTGCCAGTAAACGGGAAGAATCCAATGAACAGTAAGAAACCTATGGGACAGAGGGTCAAAGAATTTGTGATTGATTATAAGAGGCAATGGGAGATTCAGTCCATGGTCATCCCGGGAATCATTTTTATGATTATCTTTTGTTTCATTCCTATTTACGGATTAACGATTGCTTTTAAAAGCTACACCGTAATAGACACGCTCGATTCTGCACCATGGGTGGGGCTTGATAATTTCAGAATTATTTTATCAGACAAATATTTTTGGGATGCTGTAGTTAATACCTTGGGGATCAGCTTTCTGAAATTAGCTATAGGTTTTGTTATTCCAATTATTTTATCCGTCATGATTTATGAATTAAGCGGTGGACGCTTTAAGAAAATAGTACAAACAATCTCTTATTTACCACACTTTCTGTCCTGGATCGTTCTGGGCGGGATGTTGATTGCTTGGTTCTCTTCCTCCGGTATGTTTAATGAAATCCTGCTCAATTTGGGGATCATTTCGAAACCGGTAAATATCTTGCTTGATGCGAACAAGTATTGGTGGATTGCAACGTTATCGGATATTTGGAAAGAGGCAGGTTGGGGAACAATTTTATACTTAGCCATCATGTCCAAAATTGATCCTACTTATTATGAAGCTGCCAAAATAGATGGGGCAAGTCGTATGAGACAAATTTGGAATATTACCCTACCTAATATGAAGCCAATTATCAGTTTAAATCTAATTCTGACTGTAAGCGGTTTATTAGGATCAAATCTGGATCAAACATTGGTCTTGATGAATTCTCAGAACCGTGCCAAAGCAGAGGTAATCAATTCTTATGTGTATCGTATGGGTATGACGCAAGGTGACTTCTCTTATGCTACTGCTGTTGGTTTAGGTGTCTCCATTGTTTCTGTGATCCTACTGATTAGTGCCAACAAAGTGTCCAGCAAATTAAATGATAATCAATCAGTTCTGTAGAAGGAGGCATTTTTGTGAATCGTACGGTAGCTAAAGAAGATCTCGACAGTCGAATCTTTAACACTATAAATATTATTTTACTCTGTATCTGTACTGTAATTATCGTTGTTCCTTTATGGAATGTGGTCATATCCTCCTTAAGCTCAGGTAAGGCGCTCGCGGAAGGCGGATTTATATTCTGGTCTACTGATTTCTCCTTGGAGAATTACCGCGCAGTATTTAATGACGAGACGATTGGATTAGCCTTTCTGGTCTCCATTGCCAAAACGTTCATCGGTGTCATTACCCACGTATTCTTTTGCGCGATGATCGGTTATGGCTTGAGTAAAAAATACATACGTGGCCGCAAGTTATACGTTGCCATGGGTGTAATCACCATGTTCTTTTCAGGTGGTATGATTCCAACGTATTTATTGATTAAATCACTCGGTCTATTGAATAGCTTTTGGGTTTATATTATCCCAGCCCTGTTCAGTTATTATGACGTAGTTATTCTAATGAACTTCTTCAGAAACGTGCCGGATTCACTTGAAGAGTCAGCCAAAATCGATGGTGCGGGTGACTGGCGTATATTCCTGAAGATTTTTATCCCTCTTTCCATGCCGGCTATGGCTACGATCGCGTTGTTTAACGGAGTTGGGCAATGGAATGACTTTATGACTACTAAATTATACATTACCGATCAAGCACTCTATCCGCTGCAGATGAAGCTCTATGAAATTATCGTTCAGTCGCAAACGCAAGCCATGCAAAATGTTGGTGGATCTGCCATCATCGAAACTACAACTAAAGGGGTTCAACTAGCAACAATTGTCATTACAACTTTGCCGATTGTTGTGATGTATCCAATATTACAGAGGTACTTTATTTCAGGAATGATGATGGGGGCGGTGAAAGAATAGAAAGATTGGAGGGGTTTTATAACAAACACATATGTACGGAATGATCCATCGGAAGTGTACCTTGTACTATCAGATCTACACTTCCGTTACTACCAAAACTTTTTTAGGGGGAAACAAGGGATGAACAAAGCATTTGGGAAAAAAGGACTCAAACTTTGTACTGCACTTATGGCTGTTGTATTAGTATTTACGGGATGTGGATCAAAAGGAAATTCTGATAGCTCCAGTAAAGAATTAAGTTCCATTGAAGGCCGTTATACAATAGATCCGGAAACACCGGCATGGAAGCTGGATAAAAAAGAGGAAACTACGGATCTCACTTGGTACGTGAATGCAGACTGGTGGAACACTGATTTCGGTAAAGATCTCGTTACTAAAAAAATTAAAGAGGATCTAAATATCAACATTAAATTTATTAAAGGCGATGACACTAAGCTGAATACTATCTTTGCCGGTGGCGAAATGCCGGACTTGTTGACTATCTTTGATTCGAACTCACCAGTGGTACAAAAAGCGGCAACTTGGGCATTGCCTTTGAATGATTTGGCGGATAAATATGATCCTTATTTCAATAAAGTAGCAGCAAAAGATACGATGAACTGGTTCCAATTAGCAGACGGAAAGACTTATGGCTATCCTAACTATTCTAATACGCAAAATGATTTTGATAGCGGTAACATTCCTGCTAAAACGGCATTTGTCATCCGTAAGGATGTTTACGAGGCGATTGGAAAACCAAGCATTGGAACTCCTGAAGAATTCAAGAGTGTTATACAGCAAATCAAAAAGCAATTCCCGGCAATGATTCCTTTTGGTTTTAACTCCATTGGTACAGGTACTGGTTCTTTGGGAGATGTACTTCAGGACTTTATCGGCGTACCGATGGAAACCGAAAATGGTGAATTCTACAACCGTAACTTGGATGAGGATTACCTAACTTGGTTGAAAACATTAAATGAAGTCTACAGAAATGGTGACATTAGTGATGACAGTTTTGCTGATGATGGTACTGCCTTTGAAGAAAAAGTGAAATCCGGTAAATATGCAACAATGCTGCTCGATGGAACGCCTCAACAAAGTGGTAACCTGCAAATCTTCATGACTGAAAATTCAGGTAAAGAATATATTGCTATTGATGGACCACAAAGCACAGTGGGACATGAGCCAACATTGAATCAGTCAGGAATTACAGGCTGGATGATCACCTATGTTACTAAAAAGGCTAAAGACCCTGCTAAAGCGATTCAAATCTACACTTATCTATTAAGTGAAGAAGGACAAAAGCTAATGAATTATGGTATTGAAGGGGAAACCTATAAAGTTAACGAAGCCGGTAAAATTGAATTTTTGCCAGAAATCAAAGACCTTCAATTGAATAATGCTGATAAATTTAAAAAGGATTACCGGATGGGCGAATTTATGTTCTTTGGACATGACCGCGATAAAGCGCTAAGTAATGACGCATTCGCAGAATCTATTAAACAAATGCAAGAGTGGGGTAAAGGAAAGCTGAAACCACACTTTATTCTTGAAAATATCAACCCGGCTCAAGGAACACCTGAAGCTCGTAGTCTGTCTGCAATCGATACGAATTGGAATACTACGCTTGTGAGTATGATTCGTGCCAAGGATGAGGCAACATTTGATAGCAGCTTAGCTGCTTACAAAGCATTCTTGAAGGATAACAACTGGGATAAGATTGTAGAAGTTCGTTCTGAAAAAATGAAGAAAAACAAAGAAAAACTAGGTCTTAAATAAGTTGGATTATTGAATGCGGCCCCTTAATTGGGGCCTCTTCATAGGAAGATGGAGGGAAACAACATGCCAGAGCTTAAAATTTATCAATCCACAGGGGAGAATTCATTATTTGTAGAGCAAAGTCTACAACAATTAACTCCAATTGCTAACGCTGAGGCGACCACTACTGTAACTATTGATGAGAATCAAACCTTTCAGGAAATGGATGGCTTTGGGGCATCCTTTACGGATTCATCCGCATATTTGATTAACCAAGTTCTTGACAATGAACAGAAAAAAGAAGTCATGAGCAAGCTTTTTGATTCCCAAGATGGAATTGGCTTGTCCGTATTAAGAAATCCAATGGGAGCATCGGATTATGCTAGAGATATTTATAGCTATGACGATATGCCTGCTCAGGAAACCGATACAGAATTAACTCATTTCTCCATCATACATGATGAGGCTGATATTATCCCTTTGTTACAACAAGCGTTGGAGCTTAATCCTGAGATCAAGCTGATGGCTTCACCTTGGAGTGCACCAGGCTGGATGAAGACTAGCGGATCTATGATCGCCGGTGAACTTAAACATGAACATTATCAGGCTTATGCCGATTATTTTGTACGATATATTCAAGCATTTGAAGAGCACGGCCTGCCAACTTATGCGGTAACACCGCAGAACGAGCCTCTTTTTGAACCAAAGCACTATCCAAGTATGTTAATGCTGCCTGAGGCGCAAAGAGATTTTATTAAAAATTATTTGAAGCCTAGCTTCGTGAAAAACAACATCCATACAAAAATTCTCTGCTATGATCACAACTGGGATCGTCCGGATTATCCACTCACGGTGCTCGATTATGCGAAAGATGAAGTGGACGGTGTTGCCTGGCACTGGTATGGCGGGAATGCGTCAGCACAATCAGAGGTGCTGAAAGCTTTCGCGGATAAAGAAGTGCATTTCACAGAAGGTTCTGGTGGCGAATGGATTCCTCCGTTTGAACAAGCCTTCTCAAATGTCATGAGAACAGGGATTGATATTCTAAGAAATCATAGTAAATCCTTTGTCTTGTGGAATATGGCCTTAGATGAGAAGAACGGTCCAACTGTCCCGGGCTTTGGTAAAAGTACTTGTCGCGGTATTGTGACGGTTAATCAAGAGACTAAGGAACTTACGTATACACTGGACTACTATGCACTGGCACACTTCAGCAAATTCATTCGCCCTAAGGCTGTACGTATTGACGCTTCCACTAATCAAGAAGTGATTCGTTCCGTAGCGTTTAAGAATACAGATCACTCTATTGCGGTTGTTCTGTTCAACGATAGTGAAAAGGCTGAGAATGTAGCTGTGAAATTGCAGGGTAAGGATGATTTATCATTCCGTTTAGGCTCTAAAAGTGCTTTATCTATTTTGATTAAATAATAAGTGTATGAAGTGCTCGAATTTAGATTCGAGTACTTTTTTTTGCCAAAAAACGCATAAAAAATCAGTGTTCGTAAATCTTAAACGCATACCTATAGCGAGGAGATATGAGCATTGAATAGAAGGTTTGTGCTGACGCTGCTAGTTCTGTGTTTGATGATTACTGGTGGCTCTAGTATTTATGCAGTTAAAAGTATGCTACCTATAAGGAGTGAAACAACCAAATGGGCAGTGGAGCTTCATAAAAGTAAACTGCCTTCGCCACAGCCGGAAAAATTTAAAAGCTACGAGCTATTAGTCACAAATTTGAGTGAAGATACGATAGATGTAACCTTTGAGTTGTATCGACCAGTACAAGACGCTAATCTGGAACAAATTATCTTAGCTGATCCATTTAGCTATGATATGAGACCGAATGAGATGGTTAGCTTTAGTCAATTTTTTATAAAGAGTGGGGCAAAAGAACTGGAAGTCGTTCTCTCGTGGAATGATCAGAATAGACGTAAGCATAAGCAAAGTATTAGATTTACTGATTTTGAATAATGGATCCTAGAAACACTAAATATTAAGGGGATAATCCAATGGAATATGCTCTTGTTGGTTTGCTCCATCCCTTTATTATGTACTTGCTTTCGTTATGACAGGCTCGGGAAAAGAAGCGGGTTCAAAAATGCGCATGGATAATTTAAAAAATGGCAGTTCAGTGCTGAATTACAGCATCTGGACTGCCATTTTTGTTTCAGGATCTGTAGCTTAGAGGTTTAACGTTCTAAACGATAGCCACCATGAAATACAGGACCCACATATTCATTGAATGCAAAGCCATTGCGAATGGCTGCGGAGACAAAATCTTTAGCTTTTGCTACAGCTTCATGAACGGACAGACCGTTAGCTAAACCGCCTGTAATAGCAGCGGCGAAGGTACATCCAGCCCCATGATTGTGAGCAGGTTCGATTTTGGCTGTTTGAAATACGGTGTACTCAGCACCGTCGAAGAAGACATCAATCGCTTGATCGCCCCCGAGTGCTTTGCCGCCTTTAACCACGACATTACTTGCTCCGAGCTTATGAATCAGACGAGCAGCTTCTTTCATATCCTCTAGGGTAGAAAGTTTGCCAAGACCTGAAAGAACGCCAGCTTCAAACAGATTTGGTGTAACCACAGTGGCAAGTGGCAGCAGTAAATCACGAATAGCCTCCGCGCTGTCTGGGTTCAAGACTTCATCTTCTCCCTTGCAGACCATGACCGGATCAATCACTACATTGGTTTGTAGATTTTCTTTGATCGCTTGCTCAGCAACACGCACAATTTCAACACTTCCCAGCATACCTGTCTTCATGGCATTTACTGGACCACCTGCGAAAATAGTTTTTAGCTGCTCAGCAACAATGGAGGCGTCAATTGGATAAACATTATGGTGCCAACC
This sequence comes from Paenibacillus sp. Marseille-Q9583, assembly GCF_976954365.1. Lineage (NCBI taxonomy): Bacteria > Bacillati > Bacillota > Bacilli > Caryophanales > Paenibacillaceae > Paenibacillus > Paenibacillus sp. Marseille-Q9583. The sequence continues at coordinate 34,228 of NZ_CDRJTB010000063.1, read as the reverse complement.
GTTGTCCGGGTCCATTGTAACGATAGTTGTCAAGGCACTAAAGCCGTAGGTACCATACTCTTCAAATGTTTTTAGATCCGCTTGGATGCCTGCGCCACCACTGGAGTCGCTGCCTGCAATAGTTAGAGTTTTAATAATTTGAGTCATGGTAACGTCCCCTTTATATATGTCTGAATTTATAAACAACGCATTGCTTTGATTATAACAAAAAATAACACCTACGTCTTTCTAAATGCAGAGGCAAACCTTGAAAAAACATTCATCAAGAAATTCCCCATGATTAGTCTGACTTTTCTCCGTTTGGGTCAGCGATGAAGAGTGGTCCATGATGATCTGTAAAAAACTTCATCAGGGTCTCTATTACTTCCTGTTGCGAGGCTGTTTGAGATTGATGTATTTCAATATTGCGGAATAAATAACCCCATTCACCTTTATCGTAATAGGCGGCACCCTCGGCTTGATAGCCGTTTGTGTCTGCTGGAAGTGTATATCTGACAGTACGAGCTTCAGCTCCTGCCGATCCTAAAGTATGCTGTTCGCTGAACTTAAGAGGATTATAAATTGTAAATCCCATTTCAATAGCCCATTTGTCTTTGTTCGGAAAATAGGTTCCTATTCCAGTGATAGCACAGCCTACACAACCCCAAGCATTATCTGAATAGTTCATGTTTTGTGCCGGGTTGCTTGGATCCTGAAAGGTAACCCCATACGAACCATTAGCACCAACAACAGCAGTGGCCAGCCATCCAGCAGGTGCAAGCAGAACATAACCTCCACCGATATCAGGTCTATAGACGAGCGTTGCTTCGATTTGGTTTTTCATTTCTTGAGATAAGGCAAAGGTCATTTCAGGAATGGGGGGAACCTCTGTATTTACATTTCCGTCGCCACTATCGATATTTAATTGCGCCAGCGTGGTGTGCAATGGAATGCGGATCGGTTCATTATCGGGATCGCTGCTAGGAAAATCGAGCCCATTTTGAGAGACGGTAGGTTCGTTATTTGCTTCATTATTTGTTTGTGCGTCGGTGGATGCGGGTGGAATGGTAGGTGTTCTCCAGTCGAAGCCTTTATATCCAATCAACAGCACAAGTGCCATTACGACGCACAATATTGAAGTTAAGATCCAGCCATTTCTAACGCGTCTTCGTTTTGATTTCATATATCGGTACCTCCTTTGATCTTATTAATATAGACCTAAGAATGAAGTGGAAAGTTTCTTGTGAAAATAAGAAATTATAAGATTCACACTAAACATAGCCCTTATTTTCTGAAGTACTTCATTTTCCGCTGGGATAGAAAGGGAGTCCGTTTCATAAACCCTGCATATCAATATAGAAAGAGATTTTAAACAAAACGCTTAGGAGGGCGAGTATGGTCACGATTAGTTTATGTATGATTGTACGAAATGAAGAAAAAAGCCTGCATAAATGTTTGTCTAGCGTTGCAAATCTTGTAGATGAAGTGGTTATCGTGGATACAGGCTCGACGGATAAGACGAAAGAGATCGCAATGTCCTACGGAGCTGTGATTTACGATTTTGAATGGATTGATAACTTTAGTGCCGCACGTAATTTTGCCTTCAGTAAAGCTACTCAGGAGTATATTTTGTGGCTGGATGCGGATGACTATATAAAGGAAGCGGATCAGATTCTGTTTAAAAAGCTAAAGGAGATTCTGCCAGGACATATTCACAGCGTGAACATGCAGTATAATCTGGCTTTTGACGAGGCGGGGAATGTCACAGCTAGCTTGCGTCGGAATCGGCTAGTTCGCAGGAGCTGTAATTTTCAATGGATTGGCCCAGTACATGAGTATCTAGAGGTAAGTGGCCCTTCCTTTAGTAGTGATGTCTGTATTACCCATGAGAAGGATAAGGAATATACAGACCGTAATTTGCGGATTTACCAAAAAAGAGTGGCTGAGGGTGAAACATTCTCTCCAAGGGATCAGTATTATTATGCGAATGAATTAAGGGATCATGCTTTAAATGAAGAGGCTTGCAAATACTACGAGCTGTTTTTGGCGGGTGGACAGGGCTGGATAGAAGATAATTTTCAAGCTTGCTTAAGGCTTGGCGAATGCCGGGAACGGCTGGGGGATAAAGACGGCGCATATGAAGCATTATGCAGAACGTTACAGTACGATAAACCACGTTCAGAGTTCTGCTGCCGACTTGGGGCCTTTCTTTTGGAAAAGGGTCAATTGCAGCCAGCAACATACTGGTATGAGCTTGCGATACAGCTGCCACGGGATAACGATTCGATGGGGATGAAAAATGGGATTTTTTATACCTGGCTGCCGCATCTCCAATTGGCACTCTGTTACGATCGCCTTGGCCAACACGAGTTAGCAAATCATCATAATGAAACGGCGCTTAACTTTTATCCGTCCCATCCTAGCATGTTATATAACCGCACTTATTTTAAAAATTTGCTTGGCGACCAATATGTAGCGTTTCAAGCTTAACAAAAATGCCCCCAGTCGTCATGATAATGACTTTGGGGGGGTTCGTCGTTAAGACACCCTCTTTTTAATATGCTGGATTGTATTGTTGTTCTTTTTTGTAATCGTTGGGTGGGAGTCCGACCTCTTGTTTGAACAGCTTAGAGAAATAGGAGTAGTTGTTATAGCCAACCTTGTTTGCGACAGTATAAACAGACATATTTGTGGTTTCCAATAGATGCTTTGCAGCCGCGATTCTAACTTGGATGACGTAGCTGCCTAATGAAACACCAGTTTCTCGTTTGAATATTCTTGCCAGATAATCAGGATTGAGGTAGACAATTTCGGCCAAATCATTTCGCGATAGATCATCACCGTAATGCGAATGAATGTATTGTTTGATTTCCTCGGCGACGGATTTGGTCTGTGCGGCAAACTCACGGTATTTCATGGCTGTAGTCACTAGATATTTAAGATATTCTTCCATATCCTCAATCGAGTTCAGAGAGTGCAAGGATAATTTATCGTTAGTTTTGCCGGAGTATAGTTTGTGTGACCGTATCCCTTTGAGGTTGAGAAATGAATAGACTAGCTGAACAATATCTAAGCGGAACAAGCTAAGGACAGAGGTCTCCAGAGTTCTATTGTTAAGCATAACCCTTAGAGATTTCGTAACTTCCTCAAGAAAAGTTGTGAATTGATTCTGGTTCAGTAGCTCTTCCAAATAGACAAGATCCGGTGGCGTATAGCCAGTTTTATCTTGATAGAGATAGGCTTCCACTAAAAAAGTCTGATTTCTGCATCTAGTAATTTCCTCATCCATGCGAAGCGATTGTTTCAGGACATTCCCCACATGATTCAGTTTATCGTATAAACCAATATTGCAGCAGACGTCGCATTTTAAATAAGGAATCGCCTTTTGAATAAAGGAAGAGCATAATTCTTCAAGCAAGGGTGTGTCTGGCGTCTGGTTCCATTTTAATATGGCGATCCAATTATAATCTTTATATTCCAGAATGCTCTCGATGGTAAAGCAAGGACTCTGTAACAATTCATATAATACGTTCAGCAGAGCAAAATCAAAAAGATCCTTCTCTTCTTTTCCCATACTGCCGTTGTAAGGAAATAGGTTAAAGATTAAAGGCTGCAGAGTATCGCTCATTTGATAGGAGAGGTTCTGTTCCTCAATGGCAAGGGTGATGTCCGCTAATTTAATCGGAAATGATGTGCTTCCACTAACCAACTTTCGCCAAAAATGCTCGAGAATCTTCGCCTGGTTTTTTTGCCAAAAGTAACCGCCTTGAATGGCTTTTTCATTTCTTTGCTGCTCTTTTGCCTGTGTGACAGCCTTGTGGATAATAAGCATCAGCTTATCAAATTCGATGGGCTTCAGAAAATATTCGAAGCTTTGCAATTCAATGGCTTTCTGGGCATAGTTGAAATCCGCATAATTAGTAAGAAGTATAGTCTGAATACTATAATTCCCTTCGCGAATCCATGCCAGTAATTCCAATCCGCTGCCCTGAGGCATTTCAATATCCGAAATTAGAATTTGAATAGAATGCTTTTCTATTATTTCACGTGCCTGAGCGACATTATTTGCTGTATAGACAGTATCAATGTGTAACGATTCCCAATCTATTCTCTTTTGCAATGCAGCAATAACATAAAAGTCATCATCAACAAGCAGTACATTCATAGTTAGCTCTCCATTCATTTAGATTTTTTTAGGAAGCTCTGGAAGAGATAAGATTACACTAGCGCCGCCGCTCTCCAAATTGGAAAAGGTGATAGTTGCTCTTTTTAAATACAGATATTCCAGCCGTTTAAGCGTATTCATAATGCCGATCTGCATACCGTTGCTTTGATCCAAGGGCTCACCAAGATTAAGCTTCTCTAACACTTGCGGTGGAAAACCGGGACCGGTGTCGGTGAGCTGGATAACGAGCATGTCTTCCTCTTCAATCCGTAATCGCTGGACTGTAAGCCTGATCGCTACTTCATGTTCTCGTGAAATCGCATATTTAATAGAATTTTCAATGAAGGTTTGCAGCACTAATGGCGGGATTTCCACACAGCTTGCCTGATCCTCTTGCTCAATATTGTAAATAAATGCATCCTGATATCGTTGCTTTTGAATCTCTAGATAGGTTCGGACATGCTCAATTTCATCCTCCAGCCGGACAAAATTCTCACCATTTTGAAAAATATAACGGAAATATTTCGACGTAGACAACGTCATATTCTCAATTTCTTTATACATTTCAATTTGGGCCATGCTATAGATGCTAGTCAGGCAATTCAAGAAAAAGTGGGGCTTGATCTGTAGCTTCATATAATCCAGTTGTATCCGCTGCTTCTCCAGTTCCTGCTCATACATAGCGATTTTGAAGGTTTTGATTTGTTCAACTAAATCTTTAAACTGTGTGTTTGCCTGCTCCAGCTCTATAATCTCACTGCTTTTGAAATCTGCGGGTTGCCCAGCCTCATTTATGAAAGCAAGGTTCTCAGAGAAGCTTTGAATCGGGCCTAGTACTCTTTTCTTGAAAAACAGCAGAACGATGCATAAAGTGGAAGTCACAATGAAGAAGAGTAACATTATAAGCAGTTGAGCAATGATGATTTTTTCGAATATGCCATATTTAATGACCATTTTAGTGCTGAAGGTGGTGTCCGAGAAGGCGCTGTTGATTGTTGTACGCGATTGCAAAAGATTAGAGAAGCCTCTCTCTTCCGTTATCAGCTTTCCGCTATTCGATATGGGACTCGATAAAGGCTGTTCATTCTCATCTACGAGAGAAACATAACCATTGGCACCCAGATTAATTTGGCGTAGAGGACGGATCAGATTATCGGCGGAGATCAGTCCAATTAAATAACGATTGTAATAGGGAACGATATTAATCACGTAGTAGTGGTTGTTAACAAGGATAGGCGTCCATTTGGAATAAAACTTCTCATACATCTCCTTATCATCAATAAAAGAAATAATCTTCGTTTTGAGCTGCCTGTAATCCGTATAGGTCACACTGATCGGTGCACAATTTAAAAAGTAGTTCTCATTTTTTAAATAGTAGAAAAAGTTGTACTCATGTCCGTAGTTTTTTTGCAGCTCTGTAAAGCGTTTATGCAGATTATCATTTGCCTTCAAGAACTCGATACTGTTGACCCCGTAAGTATTCATCGCAAGCAAGCTCTCATCGTTCCCAAGCGTCCAGCCCATATAGTGATTAATGTAAGCAAAATCATGATTGATACGATTAATGTAGAGTGCCGCAGTATCCTGTAAATTTCGAATGGACTGCTGCTTAACGATAGAAATGGAAGTAATGCTGATCGCTAAATCCAGAATGAGGACTGTGAACGAGACTGCCATCATGACTTTTATATAATGACGAATGGGGTAGGTTTTGTGCTTCGCTGTTTTTTTGTTCATAAAATCATTATAAGACCTCTGCAGGAAAAATACAGGAGAACTCGCTAGCGATTTACCGCAAAGTCCGGAAAGCACATACAGAAGTCGGGATACTGTTATTAAGTTCCTTCAAGCGAAGGCTTTTGATTTTGTGTTTTTTTGTAAGCGGATTCAAAGGTCTGGATAACCGTCTTAAAGGGTCCGGAATACGAAAAAATAAGACGTTATGATTAAGCTATTCAGATAATCTTTGATTAATTGAAATGGGGGATTAAGAGGATGAGTCAACACAGTAAGAAAAAGACGGCAAAGAAATGGACGGTGGGTCTGCTGGCTGCGGCTATGGTATTTGGTATTGCTGGCTGCGGCGGAAAAGACGGGAATAATGCTGCGACTAGTGAGACGAGCAGTTACAACAAAGAAGGTCTGCCAATTGTTAATGAGCCTGTAACACTTAAGGTGCTGACCGTACGTTGGGGAAGCATGGGAGACACGTTTACGCAGAACCAATGGCTGAAGGATCTAGAGAAAAATACAAATGTCAAAATCGAATGGCAAGTGATGTCCTCCAATGACTGGGCCGAACAGAAGTCCATTCTGCTGGCTAGTGGTACACTTCCAGATATTATCCTCGGAAATCAAACCTTCGGAGATTCCGATATCGTTAATAATCTAAGCTTTTTTCGGCCGTTAGATGATTATATTGAAAAAAATATGCCAAATCTTAAAGCGGCCATGGAAGAAACGCCTGAGTTGAAAAAAATCAGCACTTTTCCTGACGGGAAAATCTATTCACTGCCAACAAGACTTCCATCGCGTCCAAAAAGCTCTCGTCAGCCTGTGATTAACAAAACTTGGCTCGATAAATTGGGCCTGAAGGCTCCTGAAACGATTGATGAGTTATACAACGTACTTAAAGCTTTCAAAGAACAAGATCCAAACGGAAATGGCAAACAAGATGAGATTCCTTTTATTGAAATTGGGAATGACTTGATCAGTCCTTTCGGAATTGCCGACTTGAATAACAACAATATGATCATCAAGGACGGAAAAGCGATCTATTTCCCTGTTTCGGAGGAGTTCAAAGAAGGCCTTAAATGGGAAAATAAATTGTATGCGGAAGGATTGTTAGATAAAGAGGTATTCACTCAGGATGATACGATGAGATCGGCGAAGTTTCAAAATCCGGATGCTCCGATTGTGGGCTTTACTTACCAGTGGACCCCGGACGCTGTGTTTGGTAAATGGAGCGATCAATATGTGACGATTCCACCGATTGCTGGACCGGATGGTAAGCGTTATACCATCGGTAATCCAATTGGGATGAGTCTTAACCGAAATGAACTGCTGATTACTACTTCGAGTAAGTATCCAGAGGTTGCTGCGCGTTGGGCAGACCAGTTCTACACGAACGAAGCGAGCATTCAGAATTTTTGGGGTGCGATTGGAACTGTAATTAAGAAGAATGATGACAGCACCTATACATTGATGGATCCACCAGCTGGAACCAGCGCAGATGCTTGGTATTGGGACCAGTCTCTACGAGATTTCGGACCGAAATATGTGAGCCCGTCCTTTGAACAGAAAATCGTTCTTAATCCTGAAAGTGGAGATGGACTGAAATTGCAGCTGGATAAGCTGGGTAGTGAATATGTTACAGAGCCTTTCCCTAACGTTATGTACACCAGCGATGAGTTCGAGGAGCTGCCAACCTTGACCACGGATATCGACGGTTATGTGAATACAATGCGCGCTCAATTTATTAGCAAAGGCGGAATTGACGAAGGCTGGGATGATTATGTCAAACAGCTTAATAAAATGGGGCTTGAAAAATTAGTTAAGATTCGCACAGATGCTTACAGTCGTTATATGAGTGTGAAATAACCTATTCGTCTTTCGAAAAAGGTGCTGCCCTACATAAATTTGTGGGGTAGCATTCTCTATTTTTAATAAGGAGGGGATGTTATGAAATCTGATCCAATTCATTTGAGTCGGAAACTTGGACAAATCAAACAAAACTGGGGTTTATATACGTTGCTTTTTCCTGCAGTAGTCCTTACGTTATTATTCGCATATAAACCCATGTATGGGGTGCTCATTGCCTTTAAGGATTATAGCCCGGCGTTAGGAATAGGCGGAAGTCCATGGGCCGGATTCAAATACTTCGAGAAGTTCTTTAATTCCTATCAATTTTCTGCAACGATCAAAAATACGCTAATCATCAGTGTGTACAGTCTGATTACGTTTCCGATTCCGATTATACTTGCGCTGATGGTTAACCAGATGAGACCAAACCGTTTCAGACGGTTTTTTCAGACGGTATCCTATATGCCTCACTTTATCTCAACCGTAGTTATGGTGGGCTTAATGATGATTCTGTTCTCACCAAGCACCGGACTACTGGGCAATATATATAGTTTTTTTGGGAAAGAAGCTCCTGATCTAATGGGCTCCTCCGGATTATTCAGCAGTGTGTACGTCTGGTCGGATGTGTGGCAGCATGTCGGCTGGGACAGTATTATCTTTATCGCTGCTCTCTCTGCTGTTGATCCTAGTTTGTACGAGGCTGCAACCGTGGACGGCGCAAGTCGGATGCATAAAATACGTTACATCGATATTCCGATGCTGATGCCAACAGCGATAACATTGCTTATCTTGCGGGTCGGGGGGCTGCTTGGGGTTGGATTTGAAAAGGTGTATCTGATGCAAAATGACTTGAACATCACTTCAAGTGAAATTCTGTCTACCTATGTCTACAAAATTGGTCTGCTCAGCAGTCAGTATAGCTTTTCGTCGGCGATCAACCTGTTCAACACGGTCATTAATTTTATTTTATTGATCATGGTCAATCAGATTTCTAAAAAATTAAGCGAAAATAGCTTGTGGTAGAAGGGAGGCGCATTGAAATGGGAGGTTTAGAGACAGCGACTAAAGGAAATGTAGGGAAAATAAAGAAGAATCGCTCATCAGATACTATAATGGAAATTGTGATGTACGTTATATCGGCAATTTTTCTAATCATCCTGATCTATCCGCTGTATTTTATCGTCATTGCTTCGTTCAGTGATCCTTCCGCGGTTGCAGGAGGTCAAGTTTGGCTATTTCCTAAAGGGTTTACTTTTGATGGTTATAAAGAGCTGCTTCGTCATGAGAATATTTGGATCGGGTATTGGAATACCATCCTGTACACGGTGGTTGGGACTGCAATCGGTTTAGTAGTTAATATCTCAGCTGCCTATGCGTTGTCAAGAAAGGACCTTGTGGGACGGAAATATATTTCGCTATTTTTCATATTTACAATGTTCTTTAACGGGGGGTTGATTCCTACTTTTTTAACGGTTCGTGATTTCCATCTCTATGATACTTTCTTGGTTATGGTACTGCCATTCGCAGTTGGAGTCTTTAATATCATAGTGGCACGAACTTTTTTCCAGACTAGTATTCCGGGCGATTTATGGGAAGCAGCGCAAATTGATGGTTGTGGCAATCTCCGTTATTTTGCACAGATCGTTCTACCGTTGTCGAAGGCTATTATTGCAGTGTTAGGTTTATGGATCGCTGTAGGTTATTGGAATTCATATTTTAATGCTTTGATTTATTTGAAAAATCCTAATATGTATCCTTTGCAGCTGATCCTGCGAAATATTCTGATTACCAATCAGATGCAGTCTGGTATGGGGACCGGAGAAGCCGCACAAATCGCGTTACGGCTCGCTAATATGATGCGTTATTCGGTTATTATCGTGGCAACTGTTCCAATTATGTGTGTATACCCATTTGTGCAAAAATACTTTAACCAAGGGGTAATGATCGGCGCAGTGAAGGAATAAGCTCTTCTACTTTTCAACTAACATTTGTGAGGGAGCAAGACCGTAATGAAAAAGCAACCCAAAAACAGTATCAATAGAACAATCACCGTCATTCTTCTAGTGACAACGTTGCTTGCTGGCCTTACAGCCTGTAAAGGGGATAAAGGGGTAAACTCTGTTGAATCTGATCCGGGTCAATTTCATAAAGAAGGTTTGCCAATCGTGGATAAGCCCATGACACTGAAGGTTCTAACGGTTCGGTGGGGAAGCATGGGAGATAACTTTATCCAGAATCAATGGCTGAAGGATTTGGAAAAAAATACGAATGTCAAAATCGAATGGCAGGTGATGTCTGCTAATGATTGGAGTGAACGGAAGTCCATTATGCTGGCAAGCGGTACACTTCCAGATATCATTTTAGGGAGTGAGACCTTCGGAGATTCGGATATCGTCAATAATTTAAGCTTATTCAGGCCGCTTGATGACTATATCGAAAGCTATATGCCTAACCTCAAAGCAGCCATGCAGGAAGAGCCTGAATTGAAAAAAATCAGTACTTTTCCTGACGGGAAAATCTACTCTTTGCCTGCAAGATTACCTTTACGTCCTAAAAGCTCACGCCAACCCGTGATTAACAAAACCTGGCTGGATAAATTGGGATTGAAGGTTCCGGGTACGATTGATGATCTATACAACGTGCTAAAAGCATTTAAAGAACGTGACCCTAATGGGAATGGAAGGCTGGATGAGATACCTGTTATCGAAGTAAGTAATGATCTCATCAGTCCCTTCGGAATCACGGATCTGAACAATAACTTTATGGTCGTCCAGGACGGAAATGCGGTATATTACCCTGTTTCAGAGGCGTACAAAGAAGGGCTCAAATGGGAGCATAAATTATTTGTTGAAGGTTTGCTTGATAAAGAGTTATTCACGCAAGATGAAACGATGAGATCAGCCAAGTTTCTTAATCCGGATGCTCCTATTGTAGGATTCTCGTATCAGTGGACGCCGGATGCTGTGTTTGGCAAATGGAGTGATCAATATATCACGATTCCTCCGATTGCAGGACCGGATGGTAAGCGCTACACCATAGGAAATCCGTATGGAATGAATCTGGAGCGTAACGAGCTGCTAATTTCCACTTCTTGCAAATACCCAGAGATTGCTGCCCGCTGGGCTGACCAGTTCTATACCAATGAAGCAAGCATTCAAAATTTCTGGGGAGCGATAGACACCGTTATTAAGAAAAATATCAACGGTTCTTATACATTGATGGACCCACCGATGGGTACCAGTGCTGATGCCTGGTATTGGGATCAATCACTCCGGGATTTCGGGCCGAAATATGTCAGTCCAGTGTTTGAAAAATCCATCTTTCTAAACCCAAAAACCGGAGATGGACTGAAGCTGCAGCTCGATAAGCTGGGAAGCGATTATACAACGCCACCTTTCCCTGATGTAATGTACACCGCTGAAGAGTTTCAGCTGCTGCCGGCTTTGACTACGGATATCGATAGTTATGTCAATACAATGCGTGCTCAGTTTATAATTACAGGTAAAATTAACGAGGGCTGGGCTGGTTATGTAAAACAGCTGCGGGGAATGGGGCTGGATAAGCTGGTTAAAATTCGTACCGATGCTTACAGTCGTTATGTGAATGTAGAATAGAGCATGATGTGAAATACTGACGGCTAGGCTGTAACATCCTATTTCACTTATTTAAACAAAGGAGGTTCTCTCTATGCGAGTGGCATAAAGAGAACCTCCTTATTCTTTTTACTTTATTAGCAGGGTTTGAATAGCATGAGCCGGAATCATGTTCTCAGCCAAGTTGTTATGGAAGCGCAGGGTGAAAGGAAGCTCTTGTTCCGTGCGGTTCATAACGATAACAGCAATGGTGCCATCTGGGTTACGGAAAGCCGTTGTTTCAAGTTTATCAGTATATTTAGAGTGCCCAATTCGTTTAGCACCTGGGCGGATGTATTTACTGAAATGCCCGATGTAATAGAAGGAGCTCTCAAATATTATTTCATCGTTTTTCGTATCTCCAATAATTGGAGCATCGCAGTAGTTACCTACATGGTTAGGGCCCCCTTGCTCGTCCAAGACAATATTCCAGTCCGTCCAGCTTGACATCCAGTTGTTCAGGTTACCAATGATATCATGGCCGTAACGTTCGCCTGTGTTCCATGAGCCAAGATGAACGCCACCTTCTTGGCAGCCTTCGCTGAAGAACAGCTTCTTGTCTGGGAAGCGATCATGAACGGCCGATAGGGCTTCGAAGTGATCTCCGGAGTACCAGTGGAAGCAAATTCCCCAAATGTATTTGGAAGCTTCTTGATCTTCAAAAGCAACCTTGGCACGGTCATACACGCGCTCCTTGTTATGATCCCAGATCATAACCTTTACATGAGCCAAACCGGCTTGTTCCAAGGCTGGTCCCAAGTAATCACGAACAAAATCTTTTTCTTCTTCGGCAGTATAAAGGCAAGAATCCCAGATTTGAACAGCCTTCGCTTCATTCTGAACACTAACAGCCCAAATATCGATGCCTTCAGCTATGTAAGCCTGAATATATTTTACGAACATGTTGGCCCAAGCCTCACGGTATTCAGGCTTAAGAGCTCCACCACCGTTCATTTGACCGTTCGTTTTCATAAAAGCAGGTGGACTCCAAGGAGAGGAGAACAAACGGAAATCTTCACCAACAGCTGTTGCAGCATTTTTGATTAGGGGGATAATTGACTCTTGATCTCTGGAAATATCGAACGAACGGAGCTCTGCATCGCCTTCTTCTACATAAGCATAGTTGCCCAGTGAGAAGTCACAGCTCTGGATATGCGAGCGGCAAAGGGTATACCCAATTCCGTGCTCAGGATCAAAATAAGCGTCGATGATTTCTTTTTGTTTAGCTTCACTTAGTTTAGCGATGGTAACAGCAGAAGCCTCGGTAAGTGCACCACCGAAACCTTCCATTTCCTGATACTCCAGATCATCATAAATATTGATGAGCTCTGATTCGACGCCTGACGTATCGGGGAGGAAGATGAGAGGGTCTTTTTCTGTCAGACGGTCGGTAGTTTCTTTTGCTGTTTGTATGACGCGAACAATTTTACTCATATTGGTTGGTAACCTCCTGTACATATAAATTCTGTCTTTATTATAGAAGGAGATTCACTGCTCTTTGAAGAAACAATATGGCTAATAACCTCAACGATCTGGTCATCGACTACTTAGTGAAGAGGAGTGAATGCAATGGAAACTAATAGTGTTCAAATAAGCCTATGCGGCTTAATTCGCCATACTCAGCCTTTTCGGCAATTATATCGCAGTGGGCTGGATACCTATATCATCAGGCTGCAAGCAGAAGGGGAGTGTGAAGTACTGATCGATGGGGACATGGTAACCGTGGTGCCTGGTGATCTGTTATTATTTAAGCCTCAAGATATATATGATCTGAGAATCGGCGAAAAGAAGAGTCCGCTGGGACATAGTGTGGACTATTTTGTAATGTGTACAGGGGAATGGGTGGATCAGTGGTGGAACCTGCGCGAAAGACCGAAGAAGGTTAGAATTGCGGATGATGGCAAGCTGCAAAGTATATGGCAACAGCTTGATCTGGAGAATAGAAGATTAGATGGGGGTAGCCCTGAAATACTTGAGGCGCTGTTTAAAGCGCTATGTCTGCTGTTAGATCGGGCTATGGAAGAAGCACCTGCATCATCATCAGCCTCACTGCTGCACGGGCTTAAGATGAAGAGTTATGTAGAGGAGCATGCTACATCAGAAATTAGGCTAAAGGATGTAGCTGCCCATGCCGGAATTAGTGTAACGAGGGCCGTACATGTATTCAAAATTCAATTCGGCTACTCTATTATGCAATATGCTGGGCAAATTCGGCTTGCAATGGCACTTCGATTAATGGACAACACCAATTATACCTTAGAGCGAATAGCAGAGGAGACGGGGTTTGGAAGCTACACCTATTTCCACAGGGTATTTCGGGAACGTTATGGCGTCTCGCCAGGCAACTATCGTAAGAGAGAGTAGCCTTCACTATTTTTAAGATCGTCTAGTTTTTAACAAGAAGTCCCTAACCGCTTGCTCAAATAACCTGACACTATTTGCCCATGTCCATTTGTGGGAAGATCTTTCACCTTGTGCGGCTAATTTAGTTCTTAAGTTTGGGTCTCGGATTAGGCGGATGACATCATCACCAAGCCGATTCTCGTACCGATAGGAGAGCAGGCAGTTCTTCTCGTGATTTGCGTATTCCATATTTCCACCTGAATAAACACAGACGAGTGCTGCGCCACACCGCATGGCTTCAAGCCCCGGCAAAGAACCCGTATCAAAAATACTAGAACTAACAAAGATATCTGCACCGTTGTAATGGTAACAGAGCTCTTCATCATTCGCTGGTGTGAAGAATCGATATTTGCCAGTAGCTTTCATTCTTTGGAGAACTTCTGAAGTGTTGAACTCGTCGGGCGGACTGATAAAGTTAATATTTACATGGGGACATTGATTTTTTACGTGATCCAGCTGCTCTATAAGAAAGTCTTGCTCACGGTGCCATGAGAAACCACGTTCTGCTTTTCTTAATATAGCTGTTATGTTTAAAGGCTCCTGAAGACTGTAACGGATATTCATATTCTTGAAGGAGGAGCTTATGCCAATGGGCACGATTTTTCCTGTGATCCCATGATTTAAACGAATCAGCTCCTGCTGCCAATGCGATAAAACAATTAGATGCTCTGTGACATGATAAGAAGGGAACGACAGTGAACTATCTGGTAAAAAGGGGGGTTCATAACATAATGACAATCTTACATGAATTCCTTTTCCTTGATTGCAAGCTGCTTGAGAGGTAGTGACTGTCGTATGAAAATTAGAAACAATAACATCGCCTGAGGGATAGTCCTGTTCTTGAAGCTCCATATGTGTGGAACGGATTAAGATGGAGCGGACATCATAGGAAACAACCCCATCCACAGGCATGAGGATAGTAACCTGATGCCCCATAGCTGTTAGCCCATTGGTGAGTTCTACCAGCATGCGTTGAGCTCCACCATGAGATAAGGTCAGAATAGGGAATGTGAATCTCATCGGTAATCCCGTCCCTTCCAAGTTAGGGCTTAATCGTCAAACGATGTTACTCAATCGTTCTGTTTCTTATCTTATTCAACTCGCTTAGAAAGGTACCATTTATCCAATTTGAAAAGCATTATTTTTCAATAGAAGCAATATTCTTCAGTAACGCAACGGTCTCATTAATCTCGAGGTTCGTTATATCTTCTAAAGATACGTCGATCATGGGCTTGAATTTTTGGAGTCTGCTCAGGAAAGCCTCGGTATGGAAATGCCCTCCACCAGCTTTACCGTGGTAAATTCTCTCTCCATCTTGATAGATGTCTTTTAAATGCGCCAAAATGATCCGATCCCCGAACAACCTGAAGGCGTCATCAATAATTTGATCCTGCATATCTACAGCGTCACCAATAAAATTGCATGGATCCAGGACAACCCCGATATTGCCAGAGGGAATTTCATCTAAGATGCGGCGCATCTTGTCTGGTGTAGAAAGAGTATGTGTGCAGACCCCCTCCAATCCGAGAAAAACACCCCATTTTTCAGCTTCCTCTGCAAGCTCTTGTACAGTTGCCTTTAATATATCCCAGCCGATCTCTTCGTAATGGAGCGGATCTTGTGCTTGGAAAGTAGTCAGTGCGCCCGTCTCCGTAGCCACCATAGGGGCGCCGAATTGGCGGGCATACCGTAGATGTTCTTTAAAGCGATCTATTTCTAATCTCCGAATAACAGGATCCGGGTGAATGGGATTGATATAACAGCCTAACACTCCGATACGTATACCTGCTCTGTCAAATTGTTCGCCAATATAGTTTGCGAGGCCTGGACTTAATTTACCTGTGGAGGTATCGATGTCCTGAATAGCTTTGGATAAAGCAAGTTGAACAAAATCGATATCATAATTCTGAAGCGTTGCTGTCAACGATTTGAGGGGTAAACAACCAAATGTGTGCGCTAATGTTCCGTATCTGATGGTAATCATCTCCTTATCTAGGATGGGTATGTGCAATTACAAACATAATAGTAGCGCTTTCATCTGGATGCAAGTGATTTATCCTTATCGTCTGTCAGGAAATTGATAATCTCAGTGTTTACTCTATCCGGTTGCTCATGATTAATCCCGTGTCCCGCATGGGGGATGGCTTGGTAATAGAACTTTCCATCTTCTAAAATATTTATGAAATCCTTCGATTGTTTTAGCGCGTGCTCACCGATTAAAAAATAGAGCTTGTCTCTGATTGCAACAGCGGCGTTCTTATCGTATGGATGAAGCTTATGCACAAACATAGCTTGCTGATTATGAGTCCGCATTAAAAGGATTAGATGAGCCGCCAATACTGGATGGTTATCAAATAAAGGGGAGTTAGGTGCGCTTAACTTCTTTAGAACTTTTAATAAATTACGATCTGTTGGAATTAGAATCTCCGGGAACATCATCATTAAGGTTTGGATCATGGCTTTAATCGGTGCAGTGACCATCCCGCCCTCCAAACAAACGACACGGTTCACTTTGTCCGGTTGCTTGGTCGCATAATTAAAAGCAATATAGGCACCATTGGACACACCCGCAATATTAAAGACGTCTATATTCAGATACGTCGCTATTTCATTAATCCATTTTACTTGCTCAAACTTCTGTTTGTTAAACTGCTCGTTAGGTATGCTTTTTCCGGGTCCACCCAAAGTATCAATCGCGATGCAATAAAAATGCTTCGATAATTCCTCTATGTTTAAGATCCACATGACCGCCGAGTTATCACCAACACCATGAAACAGTAGTAAAGGTGGATTACCCTTTTGACCAGCAAGGATACAATGCGTCAATCCATATGTGGTTGGAACATCGATCTCCTCAAGTGGAATGGGCCACTGCTTAACCATCTGCTCATAGGAGTGCCACACTCGTTCTTGCGCCTTGGCATTCTTAAAGCTATTTACCATCTCAAACCTCCTTATCCAAAATAAAACATCTGTATCTTATTCCAATTAGTATACTACGAGAGTCCGCAAGGAGGAGGTAGGAATAGAAACATTACTGTGAAAAAGAGGGTGGGAGCAGATAAGTGTATTTTATACAACTAAACAGCTACTTTACTTTGGTTATTGTGATATAGATGTACTTTGTACAACTATATCTCTGGAAATCAGCGGATACAGCTTAATTGGGGGAATTTAGTTGCACAAAGTACACTTAACGATAGACAGGCGTGCTGAAGTTAATTTTAGTTGTAGAAAGTGCAAATAAATAATGCAGAGGGCTCTATTTTGCAGTAATATTTTTTGATACGGTAAGCAATTTTTGTGTTCTAGGGGGGACTATGATGTTGATTGAGCTAAAGGAAGCGAGTTTGTCAGATGGACGCGATATTTTTGAAATGATTATGGAGATAGGCCCTGGGGAGAATGGATTCGTTAACAATGGGTTTGATTTGGCTTACAGTGAATTTCCTGATTTCATCAGAGATCGGATAGCACTCTCAAGAGGCGATAATCTCCTACCAAACTATGTCCCTCAAACGAACTATTGGTTACTGATTGACTCTTATCCTGTTGGTGTTGGAAAGCTAAGACATTCCTTAAATGATCAATTAAGAAAATCAGGTGGACACATCGGATATAGCATCAGGCCTAGTGAGCGAGGTAAGGGCTTTGGCAAGATTTTTCTAGCAGAGTTGTTAAAAAAAGCAGCGGATCTGGGGATTGATAAGGTCATGCTGACTTGTGAGCCCAATAATGTAGCTTCGAGAAAGGTCATTGAAGCGAACAGAGGAATACTTAGCGGTATCGGGGATGGAAAATGTAACTACTGGATTAGTTTATGAGTCGGTGTGCTGAATAGTGGAGGTGAAGGAGTTGCTAATTGGCAACTCTTTTTTTGTTTTTTCGCAATGGAAATTCAGTTCATCCAAGGAGGATTTGTCTAACTTGTGAAATAAATTTTAAATTTTGTTGAAAACGCTCTATTCAAACATAAACAAATAGATTAAAATCAAAACAAACAAAAATAAACAAAAAAATAAACATTCAAAAACGGAGGTATTCACAAATGGTACAAAGTTTATGGGATTCTGCACGGGAAAAAATCATCAACGGAGGTCTGGATGCACTGGTCTATCGCTCCAATCTGTTAGGTGAAGATCGTAGAGTCTGTAATTTTGGAGGAGGGAATACCTCTAGTAAAACAATAGAATTAGATTTTCGTGGTCGTGAGGTTGAAGTCATGTGGGTGAAGGGTAGCGGCTCTGACCTAGCTACGATGAAAGCAGGCAATTTTACCGGATTGCGGCTACAGGATATTGCGCCATTGTTTGATCGGGAGGAAATGCCTGATGAGGAAATGGTGGCTTACCTCGCGAATTGTATGATTGATCCTAAGCATCCGCGTGCTTCAATTGAGACGCTGCTGCATGCTTTTTTACCATTCAAACAT
This sequence comes from Paenibacillus sp. Marseille-Q9583, assembly GCF_976954365.1. Lineage (NCBI taxonomy): Bacteria > Bacillati > Bacillota > Bacilli > Caryophanales > Paenibacillaceae > Paenibacillus > Paenibacillus sp. Marseille-Q9583. The sequence goes on along the minus strand of NZ_CDRJTB010000063.1, from coordinate 16,035 downwards.
GTAGATCATACGCATCCAGATGCGATTATCAGCTTGTGCTGTGCTCATAACGGTAAAGATATTGCGCGGGAAATCTATGGGGATCGTTTCGTGTGGGTGCCTTACATTCGTCCTGGGTTCACTTTATCCAAAATGATCGCTGAAGGCGTGCTTGCTAATCCTCAAGCAGAATTGGTGTTGATGGAGAAGCATGGCCTCGTGACTTGGGGGGATACGCCGGAAGCTTGTTACGCGAAGACGATCTCTATCATTAATGAAGCAGAGCGTTACATCCAAGATAGAATTGAAGATGAGAATCTGTTCGGAGGTCGCAAATCGGAAGCGCTTCCGGATGAAGAGCGGAGAGCTGTAGCAGCTGCAGTGATGCCATTGATTAGAGGGGCAGTCAGTGATGAGCGCAAAATGATACTGACCTTCGATGATGCAGAGGATGTGCTGCGTTTTGTAGGTGGAGTTAACTCGGAGAAATTATCCAGTGTAGGTGCAGCTTGTCCGGATCATTTGGTACATACCAAAATGCTGCCACTATTTGTGAATTGGGAACCAAATGCCAGTGATATTGATGGTTTGAAAACGAAGCTGAACGAAGCGATTACCGCATACAAAGAGCAGTACAAAGCGTACTTCGATCGTAATAAGCATGAGGGCGATGTAATGTTCGAAGCCGCACCGCGTGTGATTCTAATTCCCGGAGTGGGAATGATCAACACCGGCAAAAGCTGGAGCAACTCTAAAATTAGCGGTGCCTTGTATCACCGGGCGATTGCTGTTATGCGCGGAGCTACCGCATTGGGCGATTTCGTCTCTCTAAGTGAAAATGAATCGTATAATGTGGAATATTGGCCTTTGGAATTATATAAATTATCGCTGGCACCAGCAGAAGCAGAATTCTCGCGTAAGGTTGCGTTCATTACTGGTGGCGCAGGAGGAATCGGGAGCGAAACTGCTCGTCGTCTAGTGTCCGAAGGGGCGCATGTTGTGCTGGCAGATCTCAATCTGGAGGGCGCACAGAGAATTGCCGAGGAGATTAACGATAAATACGGTGAGAATCGTGCGTTCGCTGTTAAAATGGATGTAACGCAGGAGGAGCAAGTTACCGCAGCTTATGCAGATACAGCACTCTTTTATGGCGGAGTAGATATTATTGTGAACAATGCTGGGCTTGCGACTTCCAGTCCTTTTGATGAGACTTCATTAAAAGAGTGGAACTTGAACATTTCCGTGCTAGGAACTGGATATTTCCTCGTTGCACGTGAAGCCTTCAAGGTGATGAAGGAGCAAAAAATCGGCGGTAGCATGGTATTTATTGGCTCTAAGAACTCTATATTTGCTGGGAAAAGCGTATCGGCTTATAGTTCTGCCAAAGCACTCGAAGCACATTTGGCTCGCTGTATTGCAGCTGAAGGCGGAGAGTTCGGTATTCGCGCCAATACAATTTTGCCGGATGCCATTCTACAAGGCTCAGCGATTTGGAATTCAAACTGGCGGAATGAACGGGCTGCTGCTTACGGGATTGAGCCGGATCAACTGGAGGAACATTATCGTAAGCGCACAACACTGCTTGTAAATATTTATCCACGTGATATTGCTGAAGGGGTGGCCTTTTTCGCTTCATCCAAGTCAGAGAAGACTACGGGCTGCATGCTGACGATTGATGGTGGAGTGCCAGCAGCTTTTACTAGATAAGTGGAAGATGGAATATAGATAGATATAACGGAGGGAAGCCATGCTGATTGCAGACAGATATGAAAGAATCGTAGAACTAGTGAATGAACGTGGCAGCATTCGTGTCTCGGAACTGAGTACATTATGCCAAGTGACGGAGGAGACCATCCGCCGGGATCTTGATCGCTTGGAAAAGGCGGGGAGGCTGCTACGCTCGCACGGTGGTGCAGTTAGTCTACGTGATCGTCAACCAGAGACGCCATATGCTGAACGTGAAATTATGAACGCAGCGGAGAAGCAGCAGATTGCTCGTGAAGCAGTGATGATGATAAAGCCGGGAGATCGTATTTTGCTGGATGCTAGCACAACTGCATGGTATATGGCCTCACATTTGCCGGATATGCCACTAACTGTACTGACTAATTCTATTAGGGTAGCTGCGGAGTTAAGTGGGAAGGAACGAATAGATGTGATCTCAACTGGCGGTCAACTGAGCCGCAGATCGATGTCTTTTGTTGGTCATTTAGCCGAGCGTTCGCTTGAGTTGTATCACGTGGATAAGATGTTTTTTTCCTGCAAAGGATTTCATCTCGAACGTGGCGCCAGCGAATCGAATGAGCTGCAAGCGATGGTGAAGCGAAAGATGATTTCTATCGCGGAGCAGGTGATCCTACTTTGTGACTCCAGTAAATTCGGAATTCAAGCGTTCACACATGTTGCCACGACTAGTGAATTGGATGTTGTGATAACGGATTACAGCCCTGCCACAGAACAGCTAAAGCAGCTACAGGAGCTGAACATCGCAATAACAACCGTGTAGAAAATAGTGTTGCAGGAGGTGAGGACATGAAGGTATCGATGTTTATTACTTGCATCAGTGATGCTGTGTACCCGAAGGTCGGAGAAGCGATGACACGTCTGCTTGCCAGATATGGCGTGCAGCTGGATTTTCCCGAAGTGCAGACCTGCTGCGGACAGCCTGCGTACAATAGTGGCTATTGGAATGAGGCACGTCAAGCTGCACTTACGATTTTGCAGGCTTTTGAAGACAGTGACTTTGTCATTGCTCCTTCCGGGTCTTGCACCGGGATGCTTCATCATTATCCGAAACTGTTTCAAGATGATCCGATTAATTTGGTCAAGGCGCAAAATTTGCAGCGTAAATCCTATGAGTTCAGCCAGTTCATGGTACAGGTGCTTGGCGTAACGGATCTAGGGGCAGTATTTCCGCATAAAGTTACCTATCATCCTTCCTGTCATGGCACTCGGATTCTGGGGATTCGTGATGAGCCTATGTTACTTATGCAGAATGTGAAGGCGATGGAGCTAGTGCCATTACCTTTTGCTGAGGACTGTTGTGGGTTTGGTGGAACCTTTGCCGTGAAGATGTCTGATATCTCCGGTGCGATGGTCACCGAGAAGTCAGATCATGTGCTGGAGTCGGAAGCAGAAGTCTTAACGGGTCTGGATATGGGCTGTCTCATGAATATTGCTGGGAATTTGCGTTATCGCCACAAACCGGTCCGAGTCATGCATTTAGCAGAGCTACTGTATGAGGGGGTGAGTGCACAATGAGTCAGAATGCCGCTCAGACTAAATCGGAATCGATTAATGTGAAGCCAGCTACGGTAAAAGAGCGTGCCGACTTGGCGCTGAATAATGACTTTTTGCGCAAGGCGGTTCGCTTTACTACGGAAAGGCTGCGTGACGGGAAACAGAAAGCGGCGAACGATCATGGACACTGGGAAGAATGGCGCGAACGTGGGCGGCAAATTCGCCTGCATACGATCGCTCATCTGGATTATTACTTAAATCTATTTGCGGACAATGCAAGAGCGAACGGCACGCATATTCATTTTGCGGCAACGGGTGAAGAGGCAGTGAAGATTGCTTTAGAGATTGCGCAGCGAAAACAAGCGGCTTCCGTGGTCAAATCCAAATCGATGGTGACAGAGGAGCTGCATTTGAATACGGCGCTTGAATCCATTGACGTGGAGACGATTGAAACAGATCTTGGCGAATATATTATCCAGCTTGCCGGAGAAACTCCGTCTCATATCATTATCCCAGCCATCCATAAGAACCGCTATCAGATTGCAGAGCTGTTGTCCAAGGAGGCAGGGGAGGAGCTTTTGCCTGAGACTACAATCCTTGCAGGATTTGTACGGCGCAAGCTACGAGAGAAATTCCTAGAAGCGGATATTGGGATGACGGGATGCAATTTTGCGATTGCAGAGACAGGTTCCATGGTGCTATTCGAGAATGAGGGCAATGCTCGCATGGTCACCACCTTGCCGAAGACGCAAATCACTTTGATGGGGATGGAGCGGATTATTCCTTCTTGGAGCGACCTTGAGGTGATGGCTACGTTATTACCTCGTTCAGCAACTGGCCAGAAGCTAACAGTGTATATGTCCGGTATTTCAGGACCCCGTAGAAAGGATGATGGGGACGGGCCGGAAGAGCAGCATATTATTATCCTTGATAATGGTCGATCTGAGCAGCTCGGTGATCCAGAATTTCAGGAGCTACTGAACTGCATCCGCTGTGGAGCTTGTCTGAATGCCTGCCCTGTCTATCGTCATATTGGCGGTCATGCCTATGGTGGGACTTATAGCGGACCGATCGGAGCAGTGTTGACCCCGGCGCTGAACAAAAATGTAGATCAATGGGATGATATCGCAGGTGCATCGAGTCTATGCGGTGCGTGTTATGAAGCTTGTCCAGTCAAAATCCCTCTGCATGATATGCTTATCTATTTACGGCGACGTAAGGTAGAGAGAGGTTATGGAGACAAAGCAGAAAGTCTTGTCATGAAAGGTTTTGGTGCGATTATGGCGAAGTCACAACGATTCAGTAGTGTGATGAAAGTAGGCAGAATCGGACAAAAGCTACTTGTGAGAGACGGCGGAATTCCGTCCAAGCTTGGGCCGCTGAAAGGCTGGAATAACTACCGGATCGCTCCGAAGCTGGCGGATGAATCCTTCCGCGAGAGCTGGAAAGAGCTGCAGGAGGAGTTAGACAAAAATAGTCGCGAGATGGACCCGTCGATACAGAAACGGATGGAAGATTTATTAGCGAAGCGGAAGGCGGAGGAACTGAAAGGAGAGCCCGGATATGACTAAGGAAACGCACAGAGAATGGCTGGAGCGTATGGACCATGATTCTCGTGAGAAACAGCAGGCATTCATGAACGATATCGCTCGTCGCCTGAAGCGGCCAAGAACGACTGCGGCTCCGGTACATCCTTTTCGCGGTGCTCCAGATTATTGGCAAGAATTCCAGTGGAGTCCAGAAGAACGCATCGATCAATTTACTGCGAATTTTCAAAGTGCAGGTGGACATGTGTTTCGCATGGCAACGATGGATGAAGCTAAAGCTTTTATCGTCAATAAAGCGAGTGATATGCTCGCCCGTTATATTCTTCGGCAAAATGTAGCTGAGCTTGCGGCACTTCGTCTAGAAGAAGAACTTGTAGATACGCAGGTATCTGTCTGGAATACGGATATGCAAGAAGCATGGAAAGCTAGGGCGGCGGAAGCCGATATTGGGATTGTGATCGCGGATTATGCAGTTGCTTATACAGGCTCTATTACAGTGTTATCTTCTACGGATAAAGGGCGCTCTGTCAGCCTGTTGCCAACCGCATTAATTGCCATCATTCCGCTGGAGCGGCTGAAGACTCGTCTGGGTGAGGTGCTTATTGATTTTGATGAAGCGGGACAATCGGGTCTCCCAGCAGGTATTCACTTTATCTCTGGACCTAGCCGTTCAGCGGATATTGAGAATGATCTGACAATAGGTGTGCATGGCCCTGGAATCGTATTCGCCTTGCTGGTAGGCTGATGAGGAGATAAGGAGTGTTGTTTAAGAATGAATGCTGGGGCACATAAACAGGGTCAGAATCATATTGCTATTGATATTGGAGCCTCTAGTGGGAGAGTCGTTTGCGGAACCTTGCAAGAACCGGAAGGAACCTTATCATTAACAGAAATTCACCGTTTTAGTAATGGGTTCTCTGAGAAGAATGGTAATCTTTATTGGGACGTCGATTATTTATTTGCTGAAATTGTAAAAGGCTTGCAGAAGGCGAAGTCAAAAGGAATTGAGCATTGTACCGTCGGAATTGATACTTGGGCCGTGGATTACGTACTTCTAGATCAGAAGGGGACACGAATTCATGAAGTTTTTTCTTATCGTGATTCCCGAACAGAAGAAGCGGTACAAAGCCTACATCGCAATATATCAACTGAAAGCGTTTACCGAAAGACGGGGATACAAGTTCTCCCGATTAATACGTTGTACCAGCTGTTTGTGCATGATCAGGCAGATCTTGAAGCAGCACATTCAATCCTGTTGATCCCTGATTATCTCTACTATCGGCTTACGGGACGAAGAATTAGTGAAGTCACGAATGCTTCAACCACGGGACTGCTGAATTTGCAAACTAGGGATTATGATACTGATTTACTGGCACTGCTTGGTCTTTCAAAAGAGCAGTTTCCTCCCTTAACGGAACCTGGGGAACGAATTGGCGGATTGACTGATGACTTGGTGGCACGCGATGATCTTCCAGATTGTGAGTTCATAGCAGTTGCCACTCATGATACAGCATCAGCTGTACTAGGCGTTCCTGCAATTAGCGACAAATGGGGATTTCTCAGTAGTGGTACTTGGTCCCTCATCGGGGTGGAACGAGTTTCAGCCATTACAAGTCCAGAGGCGATGGAACGTAACTATACGAACGAATGGGGCGCCTTCGGTTCGTTCCGTTTTCTTAAGAACATTATGGGGATGTGGCTGATCCAAAAGGTTCGTGAGGAATATGGCGGGCAATACAGCTTCGGCGAACTGGTGGAGCTGGCAGAGCAAGAGATTCCTTTCAGATCCATCATCTACTGCAATGATGAACGATTCATGAATCCAGCTAACATGATCAGCGAGATACAAAGCTATTGTGCGGAAGTCGGACAGTGGGTACCAAAGACACCAGGGGAGATCGCCAGATGTGTGTTTGACAGTCTTGCTCTTTCTTACTATTTCTATGTTCAGGATCTTCAGCTATTGACCGGCGAGAAGTGGGAGCGGCTGCACATCGTAGGCGGAGGGGCGAACAATGGATTGCTATGCCAAATTGCGGCGGATTTACTTGAGATGGAGATTTACGCTGGACCAACGGAATCCACCGCATTAGGTAACGTAGTTATGCAAATGATCAGTATGGGTACGGTCACAGATATTAAGAAAGCAAGAGAAATTATATATCGTTCATTTGATGTAACAATCTACATTCCACAAGTGATGGACCCCACCTTAAAAACCGCGGCATTGGCAGAGTTTGCTCGGCTGCAGGTCGTATAAGAGTAACTAATAAAGTAACCGAGAATATACGGGATGATTATTAGACAGCTATGGATGAGCACAAGAAGGGTATAAATGCCCCTCATTGAGCGCAAATAGCGGAAAACGAGTAAAAGAAGGGTATAAATCCCCCTCATTGAGCGTAAATAGCGGAAAACGAGAAAAAGAGGGGTATAAATGCCCCTCATTGAGCGTAAATAGCGGAAAACGAGCAAAATAAGGGTATAAATGCCCCTCATTGAGCGTAAATAGCGGAAAACGAGAAAAAGAAGGGTATAAATCCTCCTCATTGAGCGAAAAAAGCTGAAAACGAGTAAAAGAAGGGTATAAATCCCCCACATTAAGCGTAAATAGCGGAAAACGAGCAGAAGAAGGGTATAAATCCCCCTCATTGAGCGTAAATAGCGGAAAACGAGCAAAAGAGGGGTATAAATGCCCCTCATTGAGCGTAAATAGCGGAAAACGAGCAAAAGAAGTACAAAAATACCCCTAAATGAAATCACTAAGATAATATCAGGAGGCTCAAGCATGGAGCAGAATACAGAAAGCTTAAAGAGCATTCAGACGAGCTATAATGAGGCGAAAAAGCTCTACGCACAGCACGGCATTGACGTAGATAAAGTATTAGAGCAGCTTGCAGCAATCAAAATTTCATTGCACTGTTGGCAAGGAGACGATGTAAAGGGCTTCCTGAATAAGGAAAAGGAGCTAAGTGGCGGGATCGCGGTCACGGGCAGTTACCCGGGGCGAGCTAGAAATCCGGAGGAGCTGCGCCGTGATTTGGAGCAAGCACTAGCACTTATCCCTGGACGTCATAAAGTTAATTTACATGCTATTTATGCCGATACGGAAGAAACTGTAGATCTTGATGCGTTAGAGCCAAAGCATTTTGATAGATGGGTGGACTGGGCTAAGGAGCAGGGACTTGGATTAGATTTCAATCCCACTTGCTTCTCTCATGAAAAAGCTAATGATGGCTTTACACTAAGCCACTCGGATCCTGAAATCCGCAATTTCTGGATTGCTCATTGCAAGGCTTCACGCCGAATCTCCGAATCTTTCGGTCAGGCACTAGGTCAGCCTTGTGTAACCAACTTCTGGGTTCCAGATGGATATAAAGATACACCGATCGACCGTCTGTCACCGAGAGCGCGACTTCAGCAATCCCTGGACGAGATCTTCAGCGAGGAGATCGATGAGCAATATAACATTGATGCTGTAGAAAGCAAGCTGTTCGGAATTGGCTCAGAAAGTTATGTGGTAGGTTCGCATGAATTTTATATGGGTTATGCACTAAGTCGGGGCAAAGCGGTTTGCTTCGATGCTGGGCATTTTCATCCGACCGAGACCATCTCGAATAAACTATCCTCTTGGCTGCTGTTTGGTGATCAATTGTTGCTGCATGTTAGCCGTCCAGTACGCTGGGATAGTGATCATGTGGTGACTATGGATGATGAACTGCTGGAGATTACTCGTGAACTAGTTAGAGGTCAATTCCTAGAAAGAACTCATATTGGACTCGATTTCTTTGACGGAAGTATTAATCACATTGCCGCTTGGGTGATCGGAACACGTAACACAATCAAAGCCTTGCTACGTGCGATGCTGGAACCGATAGAGCTATTGAAGCAAATTGAAATGGATGGGGATTATACTACTAGACTTGCACTGGTAGAGGAATTGAAATCTTATCCGTTCGGAGCTATTTGGGATTATTATTGTGCGACGAATGGTGTGCCTGTCCGAGAAAGTTGGCTGAGCGATGTGAAGCAATACGAAGTAGATGTTTTATCAAAGCGATAAAGTACTTGTAAGGGCGGTTACCACACGGTAGCCGCTTTTTATGTTCATGATTCGTACTTATTTGAAAAGATATGTGATCTCTGCTATGTTTTATCAAAAAGAGAGAGAGGCGTTATTATGGAGAAATATGGACCGAATCCGAATGTGCTCTATCCGAATGAACAGATCAAAAGTATCTGTTATATCAAAAATGTGATTACAAGAAAAAATATAACGGTTGGCGATTATACGTATTATGATGATATAGACGGTGCCGAAAAGTTTGAGGAGCATGTGACTCATCATTATGATTTTATTGGTGATAAGCTTATTATTGGGAAATTCTGCGCAATTGCCAAAGGTATTGAATTTATCATGAATGGTGCGAACCATCGAATGAATTCTGTTACGACCTACCCTTTTAATATTATGTCTAATGGCTGGGAGCATGCGGTTCCAGAACTATCAGATTTACCCTTAAAAGGAGATACGGTGATCGGCAACGATGTGTGGATTGGGCAGAATGTTACGGTTATGCCGGGTGTACATATTGGTAATGGAGCCGTCATCGCGGCCAATTCAACAGTTGTGAAAGATATCCCGGCTTATAGTGTCGCTGGAGGAAATCCATGTAAAGTAATTAGACAACGTTTTGATGATGAATTGATTGAACATCTAGAAGTGCTTAAGTGGTGGGATTGGGATGCCGAGCGAATCTTTAAGAATCTTGAAGCGTTATGCAGCAGTGATTTGAATAAAATCAAAGAAATTAAATAATATTGTGTAAGTTTCATAGAACGAGCTGTAGTTTATCTTAAAGATATAACTAATAGCTGAGGGTATACTGACTGTATGTATTCATATGAACCTTGCGGAGGGAAAATCTATTGAAGAAAGATGATGATAAGATCACTGCGGAACTCACAGCAGAGAAGTTTCCATACAGTAAAGAGAACGAGGAGATGGTGACGCGGAATTTTTGGACAAAAACTAAAAAGTTCGCAGGTAAGATCCCATTTACTAAAGATGCTATTGCGATGTATTATTGCGCAGTCGACGCAAAGACCCCTTTATGGGCAAAAGGAATTGCCTTCGGAGCGTTGGCATATTTCATCTCCCCGATTGATGCGATACCGGATGCGATTCTCGGACTTGGATTTACGGATGATGCGGCAATTATTGCAGCAGGTATCAAAGCGATCTCAGGTCAGGTTACGGATGAACATAAGGAAAAGGCCGAAGCGTTTTTTGAAAAATAAAAGGTGCAGCTTTGAGCTACACCGTAATATCCATACCTTCTGAACAGCTTTCTGCGGAAAGCTGTTTTGTTTTGTAAACCTCGCCCCAGTCTTTCATAAGTTTAATAATAGGGGTCAGTGTCTTGCCAAATTCAGTTAACGAGTATTCGACTTTCGGGGGAACCTGATGGTAGACCTCACGGTGAACAACCCCATCTTCTTCTAGCTCTCTAAGCTGCAAGGTTAACATGCGTTGAGTGATTCCTGGGCATATCCGGCGAAATTCGTTAAAGCGTTTCGTTCCATCCATCAAGTGATAGATGAGAATCCCCTTCCATTTTCCTCCTATAACATCGAGTGTGAATTCCACAGGGCAAGCTTCCTTATTTCCCCCTGGGAAATCTCCGAATCCACCTTTTCGATCACGCATAGCCGTTCAACTCCCATAGTATCATTTTGTATACTACATAACATTAATGTGCGTACTTTTAAAGAAGTGATATATATTCTAATATTAAGCATGAGAACGGCAAACAGTCAAATGGGCCGTTGATTCTAAGCAAACAAAAGGAGTGTTAACCATGGAAACTTTATCATTAAACAAGAATGAAATCCTGTCTGCTTACCAGTTCAGACATGCAACTAAAGAATTTGATAGTCATAAAAAAATTAGTGAGTCAGACTTTCAGTTTATTCTGGAAACAGGACGTCTGTCACCAAGTTCATTCGGATTCGAGCCTTGGCGTTTTGTCGTAGTACAAAGTCCGGAAATACGCGAGAAATTACGAGCTCATGCCTGGGGAGCACAAAAGCAATTGCCAACCGCAAGTCATTTTGTATTGATTCTCTCCCGTCTTCCTAAAGATATGGCTGCTGATTCTGATTATATAAAAGGGATTATGGAGCATGTGCAGGAGCTACCTCCAGAAGTGATGGAAGGGAAAGGTAACATGTTCGATAAGTTCTTGAAGGTTGATTTCGGTTTGATGGAGAATGAGCGTGCAATGTTTGAATGGAGCTGCCGGCAGACTTATATAGCTCTTGGTAATATGATGACATCAGCCGCTTTAATTGGAATTGATTCTTGCCCAATGGAAGGATTCGATAAGGCGAAGATAGAGCAAGTTCTTACCGAAGAGGGGATTATGGATGCCGAACATTTTGGAATCTCCTGCATGGTAGCCTTTGGATATCGTTTGAATGAACCACGTGGAAAAACAAGACAAAGCGCAGAGCAAGTCGTTCAGTGGGTTTAAATAAGCTGGGACTTCAATTTTGAGCAGCATAACGAAAATAACTAACCTGCAAAGTCTCCAACATTCTGGAGATCATGCAGGTTATTTTTGTTTAATTCTTACAAGATTCGAAAAGTAATTGAAATTTTCATGAAAACTCTGATACTCTTATTGAGGTGACCCATTTTAAGCTTTATCGAGTTAATTTAATAATGAAGGGATCCTGCATCATGAAAATCATTCGCATAACTATCCAAGTGTTCCTGCTTTATTTGTTCTACTTGGCTGGAGACTTCCTGCAAAAGCAGCTGCATCTTCCCGTTTCTGGGAGTATCGTCGGTTTACTGCTGCTTTTTGTTTTATTGCTGTTCAAGGTTGTACCAGTGAAGTGGATTGAAGATGGTGCAACAACAATATTAGCTTACCTTCCGTTATTTTTTATTCCTGCGACGGCTGGGATCGTGAAACATATGGATATTTTTAGTGGAAGAGGGTTGCTCTTAATCTTGATTCTTATCGTTAGCAGCGTCCTCACAATTGCAGCAGCAGCACATACGAGTCAATGGCTTTCGACCTTGAAAGGAAAGAGCAAGGCGGGCTGGAGCAGCAAGAGCTTAAGCGAAAAGGGGAAGGAATTATAATGTTTTTTATCGCGACAGGAATTGTCCTGCTTAATGTTGCTATTTATTTGATGATGTCCGTAATTTATAGACGTTTTCGGTTTCCTGTACTGATTCCCGCGTTAACAGCAACAGTCCTTGTTGTAGCAATACTTCTATTTTTTCATATTCCGTATGATACATATATGATAGGCGGTCAGTGGATCAATCAGTTACTCGGTCCTGCTGTAGTGGCGCTAGCCTACCCATTGTATAAACAGCGTAATGTGTTAGTTGAGAATCTTCCAGCCATCCTGGGGGGAGCGATTGCAGGTCTGTTATTAGGGATGTTTAGTGGTCTGCTTTTGGCAGCTGGTCTAGGATTCTCTAAATTGTATGTTCTGTCCATTTTGCCAAAATCGATCACAACACCTGTGGCGATACAAATCTCAAATGGTTTAGGTGGGGACTCCTCGCTAACCTCCGTATTTGTAATGATTGCCGGATTTACAGGTGCGATTGGCGGCCCTCTCATTATTAAACTGTTTAAGATTCGAAGCGAAGTTGGGATTGGGATCGGGTTAGGAACGGGTTCTCATGCACTTGGAACTGCAAAGGCACTGGAATACGGTGAACAGTCAGTTTCAATGAGCTCCGTAGCGATGACCGTTTGTGCTATTGTCGGTTCATGTATCGGTCCGGTGGTAGCTTGGATCATGTATCCTTAAATTCATTCATCGTAGCTATGTTTGCAAAACACTCCATCGGGTAACTATAACTAAGGAACAAATAAAGCAAAGCACCTGAGGAGGATTTCACATGTCAGATTATTCTCAAGATGAAGCGGAAATCCGCAACAAGGAAAATAAAGACGGCGATTCATTAGCTGAAATTAAGAAGATGGAGAATGGTGTGGACATCGAGCCAGAAGCAGACGATTGGGTAGCCAAGCCTGCAGAGTCCTCGCATCCTGATCCTCTTCCTAACGATTTGGACTAAATGATTCGGAAGACAGGCTGTCCTTCATTGGGCAGTCTGTTTTTCTTGAGATGATTTTAGCAATTATTGTATAATGAATTCAGGTACAACCTCATCAGAGAGTTTTCTCCAAATTCTTAGTAGCTTTTCGCAAATTTCACAGATCTCAGCCATTCTTGTAGCAGGGAGGAAATGAAATGCGTAGTCGGAATGAGAACAGCCGATATCGGCAAAAACGTGGTGAGGCTCTTGTAGGCAACTTTGAGAAAAAGTATGGTTCAGACTTTGGCGTACGTAGTGAACTTTCAACGGATACGTTAAAGAAACAAGACGACGATCAGTCGCTAATATCGGATCAGAAACATGAAGAACGGCTTAAACCATAAGCGTGGATGGATAGAGAATACGCTTCACTCCAAATATTTTTGTAATGAAGGCATAACCTTTGGGTTATGTCTTTTTTGTTGCGCATATCTCCTGAAGGATTAAGGCATAATAGGGCCGGATGGATATTTAAGAAAATAATGACAACTAGGAGCGGTGTATAAACATGATGACTTCTATATTTTCTTCAAGCGGAGATTCTGCGATGGCAGTGGCGGGCCAATATTTCTTTTATTTTATGATCTACTCTTTTTTAGGCTGGGTATTGGAAGGTACATATAACTTATATAGTAATGGAAGCTTTCGCAAAGAAGGCTTTCTAAAAGGCCCTTTTAAACCAATGTATGGATTTGCACCACTGCTTCTATTGATTGCCAGAGATCTAACCCTGCCTTTCCCAATTTTCCTCCTGCTTGCGTTAGTCGTTCCTTCAGCTGTTGAATATGTAAGTGGTTGGTTGCTGAAGACTGTCTTTCAAAAGCAATGGTGGGATTACTCAGGGATGTCTTATCAACTGCAAGGGCATATTTGCCTTCGATTCTCCCTATATTGGTGGGCGCTATCGGTTGCTTGTGTATATGGGATTCAGCCGTTTATGGAGCGTTTGTATTCACTTGTCTATAATGTTTGGGGAATTATATTTCCTTTCGTGGGACTCTATATTATGGCTGATTTATTGTGGACTTGCTGGAGTCGGTATAGAAGTGAGAAGACCCCCCAATATCAAGATTAATGATGCCTATATGGACATAATAAGCATTCTTTTGTATATGAAGCACAAACATTTCAGTGACAAGCATTTCGATCTTGCATATCAGTTTTGTGTTGTAAATAATATAGCCATATATTAAATACTAGACGGACTGGTGGAGATAACGATGACAGGAAAGATTCTAGTAAGCGCATGTCTGTTAGGACATAAAGTGCGTTATGATAATGGTGATGTACCGTGTCTCGATGCTCGTTTCTTGAAGTGGTATGAGGAAGGGCGTTTTGTCCACATTTGTCCTGAGGTGGTCGGAGGGTTATCAACGCCTCGTCCTGATGCCCAGCGGCAAGGTGAGCGGGTGGTAACAGGTGCAGGTGCGGATGTTACGTAAGCTTTTATGAAAGGTGCTCAAGCAACGCTGAAGCTGGCTACAGAACATCAAGTTACATTAGCGATATTAAAACAGGATAGTCCTTCTTGTGGAAGTCTTTATATTTATGATGGTACTTTTAGGGATACGAAGATGTCAGGAGAAGGTACAACTACGGAGTTATTACGGCAAAATGGCTTTAAAGTGTTTGGCGAAGATCAACTAGATGAAGTGGAAAAAGAACTTGCACGTATGGAGGGGTAAGTCAATCTTAAAGTAATAATTGGAACTCATGTTACATAGTGTGTATAAGGGGAACGAAGCAGTGTCCTTGGGAGAGGAAATGCCGTCCGAAGAGCCATCCTTCATTTGGGATTGGAGGCGGACGCAGATGAGTATTGACCAGCTCATTTCATTGCTTGTTCTTGTCATCATGATCGTACAGCTTGCCGGCTACAAAGGGAAACATTAAGCTCAAAGTCTCACCTCATTGTAACTGCTTCCGGACCTCAGAAAGTATTGAGCCGTTCGGAAGCTTTTTTTGTTCCATGCTTAGCATATTACCGAATCTAAAGGATTCCATCACAGTGATGTCTAATATATACATAATGTGGGTTTTTGGGAAGCCGGAGGAAAATAGGATGATGTTCTACAAAACGGTGTGAGAGGATGGATGAATAGCGTGCCGATGTCTGAGTATTATCAGGAGATCCGAGGAAAAGTGGGTTCAGAGTTATTAATGATGCCTTCCGTAGCTGCAGTAATAAGAAATAAAGAAGATGAAATTCTATTTATTCGAAAACCTGAAGAGTCCTTGTGGGGATTACCAGCAGGCGCCATCGAGCCAGGGGAACGGCCGGGAAGAACTTTGCGCAGAGAAGTATATGAAGAGACTGGATTAATGGTGCATCCTACTTCCATTCTTGGGGTTTTTGGTGGAGGGAAATATAGATACGAATATAACAATGGAGACCAGGTGGAATATACAATCATCGTATTTGAGTGTTCTATCATCCGTGGAACGCTGAGAGCAATGGATGGAGAAGTCGAAGAATTTAAGTTCTTTAAAGAGAGTGAGCTGCCCGAGATGGCCATTCCCTATCCAGTGGAGATTTTCAAGAAAGACCGTGAAGTGGCAAAAACGATATTTGAATGAGCTGGAGAGGTGTAACTCATGAAGACTTTTATTTATATGATTAGGCACGCAGTATCACCTTTTGTGCTTGGAGATGAGAGGGAACGAGGATTATCTGATAAAGGGCATAAGGACGCATATAGAATTAAAGAACTATTGGCGGAGGAAGAGATCACACATTTTGTTTCTAGTCCTTATAGACGAGCCATAGATACGATTAAGTATTTAGCTGAGGCATCGGATCAAGATATTGAGCTGTATGAGGAACTTAGAGAAAGAGCTATCGCAAGCGTTGAAATCGAGATCAGTGAACAAGAATTTCTTCAAGGTATCCGGGTATCATTCACAGACTTACAATATAAAATGCCAAATGGTGAGAGTACTCAGGAAGCACAAGAGCGTGCGATCCCCATCATGAAGCAATTGATCCAGCAAAATAAAGGCGGCAAAATTGCACTAGGTACCCACGGGAATATCATGACCATTATCCTGAATTACTTCAATAAAAAGTATGGTTATGAGTTCTTTGAACAGACTTCGAAACCAGATATTTATAGGCTGGAATTTGATGAATTAGAG
>NZ_CDRJTB010000062.1:0-43336 GCF_976954365.1 Paenibacillus sp. Marseille-Q9583 | reverse complement strand
ATCAAGCCTGAGCATTTACGCTGTAAATGCCCGTTTGGTGGCGATAGCGGAGGGGTTCCACGCGTACCCATCCCGAACACGACCGTTAAGCCCTCCAGCGCCGATGGTACTTGGACCGAAGGGTCCTGGGAGAGTAGGACGTTGCCAAGCGGATATTCCCTGATAGCTCAGTTGGTAGAGCACTCGACTGTTAATCGAGTTGTCACAGGTTCGAGTCCTGTTCGGGGAGCCATGCTCTCATAGCTCAGCAGGTAGAGTGCTTCCATGGTAAGGAAGAGGTCACCGGTTCGAATCCGGTTGAGAGCTCCACAGATTTGCAAGGCCCGTTGGTCAAGGGGTTAAGACACCTCCCTTTCACGGAGGTAACATGGGTTCGAATCCCATACGGGTCACCAACTTTTACTTGTACTTACCCTTAGAGGGTCCCATAGATATGGAGGCTTAGCTCAGCTGGGAGAGCATCTGCCTTACAAGCAGAGGGTCGGGGGTTCGATCCCCTCAGCCTCCACCATAATCTTCCTGAGAGATTATGGGCAACATAGAGGTACCATCAATGGGGATTAGCCAAGTGGTAAGGCAACGGACTTTGACTCCGTCACTCATAGGTTCGAATCCTATATCCCCAGCCAAGTGCGAGCCATTAGCTCAGTTGGTAGAGCACCTGACTTTTAATCAGGGTGTCGAAGGTTCGAGTCCTTCATGGCTCACTTTTATTATTACATGCGCGTGTGGCGGAATGGCAGACGCACCAGACTTAGGATCTGGCGTTTCACGACGTGGGGGTTCAAGTCCCTTCACGCGCACCACTTATTGCGGACGTGGCTCAGCGGTAGAGCATCGCCTTGCCAAGGCGAGGGTCGCGGGTTCGATTCCCGTCGTCCGCTCCATAATTTTTGCGCCCTTAGCTCAGCTGGATAGAGCGTTTGACTACGAATCAAAAGGCCGGGAGTTCGAATCTCTCAGGGCGCGCCATTTTTTTATTAAGCAATTATAGTATTTTAACGGGATGTAGCTCAGCTTGGTAGAGCACCTGGTTTGGGACCAGGGGGTCGCATGTTCAAATCGTGTCATCCCGATTTTCACCTTTGCGGGTGTAGTTCAATGGTAGAACTTCAGCCTTCCAAGCTGATAGCGTGGGTTCGATTCCCATCACCCGCTCCATAATTTTATAGTAACGGGATGTAGCTCAGCTTGGTAGAGCACCTGGTTTGGGACCAGGGGGTCGCATGTTCAAATCGTGTCATCCCGATACTCAGCTTAATTGCTCTTAGAAAGCTCTTACTTCGGTAAGAGCTTTTTTTGTTATGTATAGAATTAAAACACGCATAAATTCATATAACATATGTTCTATCATTCTTCCAAAAGAAACTGTACTTCTGGCGGAATGCCAATCCGTAGATAATAACTTTTACAGGATTCTTCTTGCTCAGGATTACTGCCTATGGATAGTAGCTTTACAGCAAAGACGTTAGCTTGACGCTCAAGCTTGCCGGGAGAGAAGTAAGAGCTTTCTTCTAGGAAAAAGCGGTTAATCCCCTTGTGAAGGCGATCATGTCCTAATTCATGCGCACAAACGAAGCGCTGCCACTCAACTGGCAACTCATTATGAATGACGATAAATCTTCTTCTTAGTTTTCGGTAATATAATCCCTTTGTGCCTGTCCCAAGGTTCATGAAACGAATGTGAATACCCAGCGCTGAGGCCAGCTCGAACGGACAGTTGGTTTTATATTTTTTAATCAGATTATTGATCAGTTCATCCATATTCTTCACCTGCAGCATGTTAGTGTTGTTATTAAGTGTTGTTGGATTTATTTCTTTTGTTCATCTGTTTGGCTTCCCAGAATAAGCCGGTCAGTACATCTTTTATCCTCTGCTTGTCATCCTTGTCTAATGGAATTCCATCAAACATCAGCTCTCCATCATCCTCCAGCATTTTACGGAAGTCACGTTTATCCTTGTTTGTAGCCCACTCTGGGACAATCTCTTCGCTTGGAAGAGCCTGTTCCTGCAAATACCCCGCTTGATCCATTAGCTCCTCGTACGGGACTCCTGTAGCCTCTGCTATTTTGCGTAATGTAGTTGGCTTAGGAACTCCTCTTAGACCATTTTCAATCCGTGAAATCTGTGATCCGCTAATACCTGCTGCTGCTGCCAATTGATTAATAGTGAGTCCCTTAGTTTCGCGAAGTTGCTTCATATAATCCCCAAAATCCTGTTTCATCTCAACCACTCCTTATAGACTGAAGCTTATGTTATTAATATAAGCCATTTTTGCCAATTGGTAAACAACAAAGCGTATATTATTGCCAAAAGGCAAGATAATGGAGGGAAAGCTATCCTTTTTCGCCCAAAACAGACTCAAACGGGGTTTTACGAGATTGGTAGAGAAGTGGTATATTATAGAAAAATACGAACAGAATACGAACACTTTTATATTTTAGCACATTGCTTAGGAAACTTCCGCAATTTAATCTCATTCTGTTAAAACCTAAAGGAGTGCATAAAATGATGAACTTATCTGCTTTACCGGAGCTAGACCGTCGCCGAACCCAGGTCGCTATAGAGAGCATGTTGGAGAAATACCGTATTTTTAAGACCGTTACATTTGAGGCTAAGGAAGCCAGTACTACTTATTCGTATACAGAAAGATTTCATGGTCCTACGAATACTGTTACTGATCAGACTGCTGCGATAGCTTCTTATAATGTGGATATACCGGCTGCTAGGAGGGCTTTTTGCTCGGCGATAGACTCTGTGGTAGAAAGACTCGATACGAGGGAGCAGCAATTAGTAAGAGAGCGTTATATGAAAAGAGACGAAACGTACGATTATACGATTTACAATCATGTGTTTGATCCACCGGTGAGTAAGGACACTTACGTGAAGATACGTTCGAAGGCTTTTTATAAGATGGCTTTGGCTTTAACGGATCTCGGTCTACTGTCCCTTAACACTTTAATAACAGCACCTAGAGTGAAGAAAGAGAAGATTAGTATTACTTAAGAGAAATAGACGGTTACTAAAAGACTGTGTCGTCCGAGCGGGTGATGCGGTCTTTTTTTATTGATTTTATGATCCTCCGAAAAACCGCTCTATACCATCCCAAAGCTAGCTTAAACCTCGTCGGTATACCGTCTCTGCAAGGCAAATAGGGGTATATATTTATAACATGGCAAATGAAGCAAAAAGAACACCGCAAGAGCATGAATGCTCTGCTAATAGTTCAACCCTAGTGGTGATGAGAACAAATCTAGCGGTGAAAGATTCTTTTGGCATTGGCCTAGTGTAGAAGGGTATTATCCAACATTGGATAGTATCCTTTTTGTTCTTAATTTTAGTAGAGGGGGTGTCTTCTTAAATGTTAATGCAATTGAAGGTTAACACCATCAAAGATCGGCGAACCGCCGCAGTTCAGAAAGGAATGGAGTGATGTCGGTACAACAATTACGAGAACACATTACGAGTGCGCTGGAGAGGTACTTTCCAGATGTGCCTGTATATGTGGAGGGGGAGAAACCTCAGACGGATTATTTTTATCCCGGACTGATCTCAGCGACTCTGGATCGGCAGCGGGAAGGCCGATATTTAGCGGTCTATCGCTTCGGTATCCGTTATGAACAAGGCAGTCTGCTGGAAGCTGAGAGAATGGCAGATAAGCTGAGTGAGGCAATGGCAGGGATGGAGCAAGAGGGTGGCTCCTTTCGTGTAGCTAGGCAAGCCTGGGAAGCTGGGGTAGAGGGGCATGGACCACTTTTTACAACAGACTATATGGTGTATTTGCAAAGTGAGAAGCCTGACCCCATTAAGATGGGACATATGATAGGAGGAGAAAGACTGAAATGAGCACAAAGGTGAGTAATGGAGATCGTTTTGGTAAAGAGCAGATTGTGAATTCACCGCTTTTTACGGCTAAGGAAAAGGATGTGCTGAACGTTATTTTGCAGGATGACAAAAGTTATACGATCGAAGAAGCGAAGCAATCTATGGGATTGTTTATGAATAAGGAGGTTTTGAACTAATGGCAGGCGGAACATGGACAACTCAAAACAAAGTGCGCCCAGGGGTGTACGTAAATGTAGCATCGAATCAAGGTGTCATCGGCAAAATGGGAGAACGTGGGATTACTGCTTTGGCACTTGCCTTATCTTGGGGAGAAGCTGGAGTGATCATGAAGATTACCCCGCAGGACGACGTGAATAAGCTGCTAGGTTATGATTTGGAACACCTAACATTACTGCCAGTACGCGAAGCGCTGAAACGTGCGGGAACATTGCTGCTCTATCGATTGAATGAAGGAGTTAAAGCGGCGGTAACAAATAGCGGCCTCCAGGTAACTGCTAAATACGGTGGTGTACGCGGAAATGATCTTTCTGTTGTTATTGAGAAGAATATTGAGAATAATGCTCTTTTTGATGTAAAGACACTGCTGAATGGAACTGAACTGAATAAGCAAACGGTTGGAACGGCTGAAGAGTTGATCGCTAACGATTATGTACAATTCCAGAAAAATGGCGCAGAAGGCTTGAAGCTAACCGCAGGGATGCCGCTTATTGGCGGAGCTAATGGTACGGTGACAAATGGTGCGCACAGCGATTTCTTGTCTGCTCTTGAGGTGCTTGAGTTCCAAACGGTTGGACTAGTATCGCAGGATAGTACGCTTAAGGCGCTGTATAGCTCTTGGGTAAGACGACTACGGGAAACGGAAGGTAAGAAAGTGCAGGCTGTACTATCGGATTATGCTACTGCGGGTCATGAGGGTGTGATCAGCGTGAAGAATGGGGTAGTACTGAGTGACGGAACTACGATTGATAAGACCAATGCTGTTGCTTGGGTGGCCGGTGCTACGGCTGCTGCTGCGGTGAATCAATCGCTGACTTATCAGGGATATGACGACTCCGTTGACGCTGATGTGCGGCTTAGCCATTCTGAGACGACTGAAGCTTTGCTGCGAGGTGAACTGCTCTTTACTTACAGTGGAGGCCGAGCTGTGGTAGAGCAAGATATTAACACGTTTACGGCATTTTCTCCGGATAAAGGCAAAGCGTTCTCCAAAAATCGTGTGCTGCGCGTGCTGGATGGGATTGCGAATGATCTGAAGCGTATTTTTGAGAACTACTACATTGGTAAGGTAGCCAATAATGAAGATGGACGGGCTCTGTTCTGGTCACAATGTGCGACTTATATGAATGATTTGCAGGATATGGGTGCGATTGAGGGCTTTAACGCGCAGACAGATGTTGTCGTTGTGGCTGGTGCGGATAGTGATAGTATCGTGCTGGATGTGGCTGTGAAACCGGTAGATTCCGTAGAAAAAGTATATATGAAAGTGAAGGTGGTTTAAGATGGCATTTTTAAAAGCTAGTGATACGATTTCCGGCCAGGAGGGCCGTGCGTATACCGTGATTGGCACGCAAGCTGAAGAGATGTTCTATGTGAAGACGCTTGAAGCAACGGTAGAAAAAACAAAGGCGGAAGTGAAGACACTCGGCCGACGTGGTGTTCAGCATAAAGCGACTGGCTGGTCGGGCAGCGGTTCGATGACGATTTTTTATATGACTAGCCGTTTTCGCCAGATGATGCTCGATTATATGAATACAGGGGTCGACCAGTATTTCGATATTGAGGTTACGAACGAAGACCCATCGTCCAGTGTTGGAGCACAACGCATTATTTTAAAAGGCGTGAACCTTGATAGTGTCATCATGGCTTCTCTTGATACAGAATCAGATGCGCTGGAAGAAGAAGTGAGCTTTACCTTTGAAGACGTGCAGATTGTGCAAGCTTTTGGCGCTCCAGCAGGCTCCGGAAACTAATAAAGACAACTAGATAGGAGCAAGTAAGGCCCGGGCGTGCAGGTGAGCGGCGGGTCTCTTCTCTGTCTAGTTAGTAGTACTAGAAGAAACTAAATCATTTTAGGAGGAAGACCATGAGTGAATTAAGTTTGTTTTTTGCGCAAAATGTAGCATGTGACACGACCGAGGAGTTTGTGGTGTCGCAGCGGTTTAAGGATAAGGAAGGGAACGCAGTTGCCTGGAAGCTACGCAGTATGAACGAGGATGAGAATCAGGAATGCCGTAAAGCTGCTACTCGTAAGGTCAAAGGTAAGAACGGAGTGTATACCTCCGAGATTGAACCGAATGATTATATGGCTAAGCTGATGACTTCAAGTGTAGTGCATCCAGATTTGAAAAATGCTGAGCTACAGCGTTCTTATGGTGTTCTTGGTGCCGAAACGCTGCTGCGTAAAATGCTGCTTCCAGGTGAATTTGCCGCGCTGGGTGAACGGGTACAAGCCTTGAATGGCTTCGGTACAGATATGAACGAGCTGGTGGATGAAGTAAAAAACTAATCAACGAGGGCGACAGCGAAGCGAACTTAGCTTACTACGCCCTCCACGAGCTTCATATTTTACCGCATGAGCTAATGAAGCTGTCTTCACGTGAACGAGCCGCAATTTATGCGATGATTGCTGTTCGGGTGGAGAAGGAGAAGCGGGATCAGGCACGGAGTAAGGCGAGGAAGAGATAGGGGGTGAATGAATGGCAGGTATGCAAAACAATATAGCTGGAATCCAGCAAGTCTCCAACCAATGGATCAATGATATAACCAATCAAATTACAACTCAGGTTTCTGCAAATATTTCAAATTCCTTTTCCGCAACTTTAAACCGAATAAGTATGAAAATAGTGAATAAACCCGTGTACAACATTACTAACAATTACAGTGCAGCTTACACCAGAATTCAAGCTTCTATTGGAGGCGCAGTACAGGCTCAGGAGAGACTGAACGATGCGGCAGAACAAGGAGCAGCAGGGGCTGAACAGCAGGCGGGTACATGGGAAAAGATTACCGGTGCTTTTGGGAAAGCCAAGGGTGTGTTGGAAAAAGTTAAAGGAGTTATGGAAAAGGTGCTTGCGCCTGCAGCTGAACAGCAAAAATGGGAGGATCTTTTTAAAGCGAAAACCGGAAATGCTGATGTTGGTGTGGCAATGTTTGATAAGTTCAAGAAGAGGGCACTAGATACCGGGCAGGATGTAAACAAGTCCATGGAAAGTGTCTTGTCGTTTTATCCTAAAACTCAAAATACGGATCAGTTAGATAAGCTTATGGATTATTCCACAAGGCTAAGCATGATGTCTCCGGAGGGTAAAGATATTGGTGATACTTCATCGGCGATTACTTCTGCTTTTGAGGGGGATTCTAGTGATTTAGCATCCATGCTTCAGGTGGATAAAGAGGATCTGGGTGGACTTGATCTAGTGGCCGGAACGGGCAATATGGAAGCCTTTTTGAGTACTTTGGGAGATATTATGACAACGTCAGGGATGACGAGTGATTCGCTACAAACCATGATGGATTCACCCGTTAATCAATGGCAAGCTCTTCTTGGAAACTATAACAACTCTCTGGCTGGTATGGGAGAAGGTGCTCTTGCGGCATTGTCGCCACTATTAGGCATTCTTAACCAGGCATTTTCAGATGGAAGCTTTCAGCCAATTATCGATGGGATAGCGATTGGACTGGCGATACTTGCACAAGTATTCTCGCAGGTCGTACAAGGTGCATTGTATCTCTGGAGTGTTCTTAGCAACCCTGTTGTTTTGCCGATTGTTTTGGGTGTTGTTGCTGGAGTTATTGCCTTAGCAATCGCGATGAATGCCTCAACAATTGCAACTAGAATTTCATCTATTGCTACCGGAATTGCTACCGCAGCCCAAGGCATTTTCAACGCTGTGATGAGTGCTAATCCAATTGCACTTGTAATAGGGCTTATAGTTGCACTTATAGTAGCATTTTTAGGAATTGTGGCAGCCCTTCAGCCTGTGAGGGACTTTTTGGCGAATATGTTCAGGGGACTGGGACAGCTCGTTGCAGAATTTGTGGGCTTTGTTATCGATCTTTGGACCGGATTTGTTAATGGTATTATTGGCGCTGTGAACTTTTTGCTAGATAGTATAAATAAAGTAGTTGGAGCTGTTGGCAAATTTATTGGTATAGAGTCGGAGATCAATCTTCATATTGAAGAGGTTGATAGCAGTCAATTCAAAAAGGATTTGCAAATGGACATTGGGAGTTCTTTTAATGCTGGGGCAGAAAACATCCAAGATTTTGATATCAATAAGTTTAAAGAAAAATTGAATGTAGGTGGAAATAAGAGTAATAACACCACATTAAATCAGTGGAATACTACTCATCCAGGGGATTTGTCAAAGCCTCCGAAAACGCCAACCGTACCTGATATTCCAGTAGTTCCTACGACGCCTGCGTTAAATACGCCTACAGCTGCAGGTTCTTTTCAAAATGCAGGGGTTCCGGGTAATCTAAACACCGTCAACCGTGTAAACGAACTCGGCTCCATCAACGACACCGTAGACATCTCCAGTGATGATTTGAAAATGCTGCGTGAGCTGGCGGAGATTCAGGCGATCCAGAATTTTGTGGAGCTTACGCCGACGGTGCAGGTGACGACCGGGAATATTAATAATGCCGGAGACATTGATTCGATTATCAACAAGATCGGGCAAAAGCTGAACGAGGAGTTTGTCTCTACAGCACAGGGGGTGTATACGTAACGTGGAAGAGTACGGGATTTTTCTTGGTTTTAATAATCAGGCGGAAGCATTCCGGCTGCCAGTCAACCCGGAGACCTTGGAGATCAAGGAGAGCGGGGATGGAAAAAGCTATACTATTATCGATCTGGGTGAGATCAATACGATTGCTTATCCGAAGCTGACAGAGATCACCATTGAAAGTATCTTTCCGGCACAAAGGTATCCGTTCGTATTGGTACAAGAGGACGGGCTGAAGAGACCCTTTGAATATGTGGAGCTTATTAAGAAGTGGATGACGAGTCGCAGGCCTATTCGTTTTGTATTCTCCGGGGTGAGCTATGCGGATGACACGAAAAAAGCTGAGGGGAAGCTAAACGATGCGAAGAAATGGTTAAAGCAATCATCGACTAGTGAGGATAAATCCATAGAGATTGATTTTGGTGTGAATATGGCTATGAGTATCGAAGGCTTCACTTGGAAGCTCAGTGCAGGTACTTCAGGGGATATTGAATATTCGTTGTCTCTCAAAAAGTATGTATTCTATCAGGCTGTAGCTGTAAAGGTTGTCAACGATGAAGTGAAAGTAGAGCAGAAGCGCGCGAATGAAACTCCCAAACCTACTACGTATACCCTGAAATCTGGAGACAACCTATGGAAAGTTGCTAAAGAAAAGCTTGGGGATGGCAGAAGGTGTGGAGAAATCCAGAAACTTAATGGCATTAAAGATAGTGAGCTGAGGAAGCTTCCAATCGGTAAGGTCATTAAGCTGCCGTAGGAGGATGTTATGGAACTACTTGTGAAGAATAAGGAAGGCAATCTATGGGATATTTCTGGCATCGTCTCCGATATTTCTTGGAAAACAGCCCGCTCAGGAAAGCCGGCAACGCTAGAGTTAACACTTGTGGACAGTGGAATCTATCAGCATCCCAAGTTCGGCATTAGCAACGGTGATATTATTCAGTTCAGCAAAGATAATGTGGATGTATTCTACGGGTTTGTGTTCAGTATTGATACAGGCTCGGATCAGGAGATTAAGCTGACTGCCTATGATCAGATGCGTTATTTGCTGGGCAATGGCAGTTATGTTTTGCAGGATGTTACGGCTAGTGATGTGATCAAAAAAATAACACAAGATTACGGACTGCAGACAGGTGAGCTGGAGGATACGGAGTACCGGATTCCCTCTTTAATCGAGGATGACAAAAAGCTGCTGGACATCATTATGGGGGCGATCGGCAGTGAGCTTCAGTATAAGGGGCGGCTGATGGCCTTTTACGATGATTTTGGTAAGCTAACGCTGCGAAAACCGGAGTCTATGCTGCTTAATCTGGTGTTGGGGGCGGGGCATTATCTGTACGACTATTCGCTCAAAAAAAGTATTGATGATACGTACAACACGATTTTTCTGTACAAGGATAATGAGAAGTCTGGTAAGCGAGATTTCTATCCGGTTAGTGATAAGGACAATGTGAAACGCTGGGGTATCCTGCACTTGTATCAGAAGGCCGATGACAAAGCGAATGCTGCACAAATTCAGGAGAAGGCAAATAATCTGCTGAAAATGCACAACCGTGAAAAGCTTAGTCTCTCCGTACAGGCGATTGGTGATATGCGCGTAAGGGCTGGTAATTTCATATATGTCCTGCTTGATGAATTTAAGACTCAGGTGTTTCTGGTGGATCAATGCAGTCATAAGATTTCCGGTGGGGAGCATACGATGTCCCTCGATATAAAGGTGGTGTAGAAATGATGTTGGATATTATAAAAAAAGCAAGCTTAGGAGCCGTGGGAAATACAAATCCCGTGGCTTTTTCTTATGGGACGGTAACGGAGGCAACTCCTTTGCAGATCCAGGTAGATCAACGTTTTATTTTATCGGGGAATGCGCTAGTGCTGCCTGAATCGGTAATGGAATGTAAAGTCGAGATAGAGGGTAGAGAAGTGGTAGTGCGTCGAGGACTTGCCTCTGGTGATCGGGTTCTGATGGTTCGGATGCAGGGTGGACAAAGCTATATTGTTCTGGATCGGCTGGTGAGTCCGATATGATTCCTGCGATTGGAAAATCCGGACCGATAGCTGCCCTTCTTGAAGGCGAAGTCAACCTTGAGCGTGGGGAAAGCCCCAGTCTAACCTACCGAATGGATTGGGACAGAAAAAGGATTACTGGCCAAGCGGATGGACTTGAGGCAGTGCAGCAGGCAGCGGCCAAAATTCTGCGAACCGATAGATTTGAACATCTGATTTACAGTTCGGATTACGGAACAGAGTGGCAGCTGGTTTTGGGTAAGGATCGGCTGTTAGTCAGAGCTGAAATCAGACGTGTCATTAGTGAGGCCTTACTTCAGGATGAACGAATCCTTAGCTTAGAAAATATTGAGGTTTCTTTTAACGGGGAAAATCTAACTTTTGATTGTAAGGTGGTCACACGTTATGGGAATTTTCAGCTGAGAAAGGAGTGGAATGAGGATGTATGAGGATCAGACGTATGAGGCTCTTTTGGAGCGGATGCTGGATCGGGTTCCGTCAGGTTTAGATAAACGCGAGGGCAGCATCATTTATGACGCGCTCGCTCCAGCAGCAGCAGAGCTCGCGCAGATGTACATTGAGCTGGATGTGAATAATAATCTGTATTTTGCAGATACGGCTACCGGTGAGTACTTGGAGCGAAGTATCTCCTGGTCAGGAATTGTAAGGCGTGAAGCGAGCAAGGCGCAGCTAAAAGGAATTTTTTATAAAGCGGATGGGGGATTTGTGGATGTTCCTCTCGGTAGCCGCTTCTCACTCGATATGCTGAATTATATGGCTGTGGAGAAGCTATCTCCTGGAGTGTATCGGTTGGAGAGTGAGACCGCTGGAGAAGAAGGAAACCGATATTTTGGCTCTTTGCTGCCAGTGGATTATATTTCAGACCTCGCGCGCGGAGAAATAGCTTCCCTTCTGATCCCTGGAGAGAACGCCGAAAGTGATGAATCGCTACGCCAGCGTTATTTGGATTCAGCCAGACGCCCAGCTACTAGCGGCAATAAATATCACTATATGGAGTGGGCTATGCAGGTTGTGGGGGTGGGAGGTGCACGTGTTTTTCCGTTATGGAACGGTCCTAAGACGGTGAAGGTAATTGTTGTGGATGCCGAGAAACTTCCTGCTTCTGAGCTACTGGTGACTAAGGTTCAGCATTACATTGATCCGGTCTCTGGAGCGGGTGAGGGGCAAGCCCCCGTAGGTGCTGTTGTAACTGTGGCGTCGGCGAAGGGCAAAAGTATTAGTGTAAGCGCAAAAGTAACCCTTGCTTCAGGTTATGCGCTGCAAGCTGTAAATGAAGAATTTAAGGCGATTCTTGAGAGCTATCGCAAAGAGAAGGCTTTTTCAGCAACCTATATTAGCCAGTCTGTAATCGGTGCCCTATTGCTAGCTACTGAGGGAGTCGCAGATTACAGTGAGCTGAAGCTGAACGGTGGAGCGGGCAACGTAATGTTGAACGAAGAAGAAATTCCATTGTTCGGCAATGTTTTACTGGAGGTGTAGCATGGGTTACCCGGAGAAAGTTGATATTTTTCAAGAAAAGCTTAATAAAAAAGCAAACGGCGGCAGCTATGTTATTGAAGAGAGATTACCGCTTGTAAATGGCATGTATAGTGGTGCGCTTGCGCATGACAACATCAATAATCAGACCATCGCAGTGTACACAGGGTCACAGTATTCCGGGATCGAGCTGCGTAATTTTACGGTGTCTTTTCCGGATGAAGCGCCATGGCGGCGGTTGATTAAGATTTTTGCCGATGTGCCAGAGGTTTATGTGACTTACGAAACCCCCGGCGATACCGTTGAAGCAGAGGATATTAACGGTTTGCAGGAAAGTCTTACTGCTGTTCAAACTGAAATAGAACGTTATAAGAGCAAGGGCCAGATTGACGGGGGATCTTTTAGAAGAGAGGTGTAAAATGGCACAGACCATACAAATAAAGCGGGGAACAAAGGCTGAGCTAACGAGTTATGGCGTGTTGAAGGCGGGTGAGCTTGGTTTTTGCAATGATACTAAGGAAGTTTATATTGGTGACGGCACGTCTAATTCCATGGTCGGAAGGGCGCTGTCAGGGCCAGAAGCTTCGCGTCCGGTTGCAGGGTCCGTTGGCCGTTTGTATTACGTGACTACGGGTTCGAATAGCGGATATTTATATTTTGATGATGGGGCAGCTTGGCGGCGGGTGAATGCGCAGAAGCTTAGCGATCTGACAGGTACAATTGACGATATCGCTGATGGAGCAACCTACGCGAAGGTGCTTAAAGCGGACATTAGTGCGGGACATATCAATAAAGTATCAGATGGCACGAATGTAAAGACTGCCGCTGAGATCAAGACTCACATTGACGATGTGGCCAAGCACCGGACGATCAATGATGCGGGGACTACGATTACAGACTTGTGGTCAGCGCAGAAGATTAAAAATGAAATTGAGCTGGCCAAGCATAACATCGAACCGCAAGCGTCGGTAAAAGATCAGAACCTGCTGGCTCCACCAGCCAGTCCGGTTGAGGGTGATCGATACATTATTCCAGCTGGAGCAACCGGGGCATGGGCGGGGAAAACGAATCAAATCGTGGAGTACCAATCTGCTGCTTGGGTATTTTATGTTCCTGCCGTAGGCTGGACCGCTTACGTCGATGATGAGCAGAAGATTTATAGCTGGAACGGCAGCGCATGGGTTCGTACGGGTGGTGCATTACAGACCATTACAGCTGGAAACGGACTGATTGGTGGTGGTCAGGCCGATGCTGTGACGCTGAATATTGGTGCAGGCAATGGGATCACGGTTACTGCAGACGCGATTGCGGTTACAGCTGGAAAAGGGATCACTGTAGATGGAGCCGGTGTAGCTGTAAGTGTGGATGGAAGTAGCATCATTTATGATGCGGCGAATGGCAATAAACTTACCGTAGCCAGTATTGATGGCGGAACTTTCTAGGGGGCGGGACAATGGCTTTAAAGACATTGATTCAAATACGCCGCGGATTGGAAAGTGCGATTGGAGCACTGGCTATTGGTGAGCTTGGCTACTGCACTGACAGTGGAAAGCTATTTATTGGCTCAGCTACTGGGAATGTCTTGCTAGTTGCGGCGCAAAGTACCGGGGATATGCTGAAAAGCATTTACGATACGAATAACAATGGCAAGGTGGATTTTGCGCAACAAGCGGATAGTGTAGCTTGGGCGGGGGTAGCGGGTAAACCAGCAGTGTTTCCTCCGGCGGCGCATACACATGATTATTTGCCCAAAGGGCCCCTAACCTGGAATCAACTGAAGGGGGTGTAGAGGATGAGTTACGGCAGCTCTTTATACAGCGAATTGCAATATTCCGCAGATAAAGATTCGAGCCATCCGGATGAAGTCGAGGCGCCTGATCTAATGCAGTATTTGCCGGATTATTATAAGGATGTCCGCGAAATGGAGAAGCTTCAGGAGACCATCGGGCTTGAAATTGGTGGGCTGAAGGTAGGCACTGTAGATGTACTGGATCAAGCGTTTGTTGAAACAGCAACGGTGAGCCTTGGACGTTGGGAGGCTGAGCTTGGATTAAATATCGATTCATCCAAGTCATATGCCACACGCCGAGAGATGATTAAGGCGAAGCTGCGTGGAAACGGGACGACAACGCCGGAGATGATCCAGCGGACGGCGTCCGCTTTTTCAGGTGGAGTGGTTGAAGTAAAGGAAGTGCCTGATGAGTACCGTTTTGAGATTCATTTTGTAAGTACACTGGGCATTCCCCCTAACATGGCAGGGTTGATTCAAATCATCGAAGAGATTAAACCTGCGCATTTGGCTTATGAATTTGTGTTCAGCTATACCTGGTGGGACTCCGTTAAGGTTTTGACTTGGGAGAATGCTCACAGTAAAACATGGAACGAATTAAGAACTTATAGATAGGAGAGTGACACATGCAAACCACAGGAAATTTGGGGTTAAAGAAGCCCGAGGGTACAGATATCGTTGATATTGCCGATTTAAATGGGAATATGGATATCTTGGATAATGCCGTTACTAGCAAGGTCGATAAAGTTACTGGCAAGCAGCTGTCTACGAACGATTACACTACGGCGGAGAAAACGAAGCTGGCGGGTGTGACAACAGGAGCAACCAACTATACTCACCCAGCTACCCACCCACCAGCTATTATTGCTCAAGACGCGAGTAATCGGTTTGTTACGGATGCTGAAAAGACGGCGTGGAATGCGAAAGAGACTCCAGCTGGCGCTCAGGCAAAAGCGGACGCAGCGGTCGCAGCGGCAAAAACGGACTATATTCGTCAACCGGGGTATGCTGCCACTAATGGCACAGCTACAGCTTATAGTGCAGTTCTAACCCCAGCGCCTACGACAACACCAGATGGATTCGGGATCACTATCGTTCCACACGTAACCAATGGGGCAAGCCCTACGCTCAGTGTTAACGGACTTGCAGCGGTGCCTCTTAAAGATCAAAAGGGCGTAGCTTATGCAGCTGGGAAGCTCATAGCAGGCAAGCCTTATACGTTCCGGCGTGTGGGTACGGATTTTTTGGCAGATAGCGCGGGTGGCTCTGGTAATGCAGTAGCAGGAGACATTCGCGCAGGGAAAACGGCGGCAACAGATGCAGGGGATATTACGGGTACACTCCCGGTTCAAACGGGCGGTACGGTTACTCCGGGAGCAACGGCAGTTGTCAAGCCAGCAGGGATTTATGATGCGGCGATTACGGTCGCAGCTGTTACGGTGCCTGCTGATAAGGTGCTTGCAGGAACAACGATAGCCGGAACTGCTGGAAATATGGTAAGCAGAGCAAACAATCAATTAGCTCCCCGAACTAATTTCGAGCGAGTCGGACGAGTAGCGATCGGCTTTCCCACTGGCGCGTATGTTACAGATAGCGGCTTTGGCGCGGGTATCGCGTCGGTAGCAGTTGAAAGCCCGGGACTTAATCCTGCTTATGTTAGGTCAGACGTTAACATATTAGGGATGCAAGGCTCTATGCCTGTTATCATCAACGGCGATGATCCAGCGCAGGGAGTTGGCATATGGCCAGATGGATCACTAGCAGTTTATCCGAGGGAGGGATATCGTAAAGGTGGCGCGGGAGCCGGAGAAATTAAGGTAAGTCCGGCATTGCTGCAATCAGTGACTCCCTTACAGCCAACTAATATCAGAGCTGGAACTTCCATATTTGGCATAACTGGCACGCTACAGCCGAAACTATATGCAAATGGTTCCGGAATTGTTGCAAACAATCTAACTGTATATGATTGGTATACTAACAGTGGTTATGGAACGTATTCTTTGACGGTAGCGGGTATAGGCTTCAAGCCAAAAGTCATAAAAGTAACAACAGGGGAAAATACTTGGTCGGTTTCGATGTATGCTAGAGGCATAATACCAACAGCTTTGGGAAGTGATGATGGACTTACTTTTATGTACGTATCTGAATATAAGTTTATAACTGTTTGGACTCCTTATACACCTGGGAGTGTGTGGGTGAATGATTCAGGGTTCAGATTACCTATAGGTGGTAACAGTCCTGGAATACCAGTAGCTTGGGAAGCATGGGGATAAGAAAGGAAAATGATAATGGAAATAGGCAAAAAGATTTATTATGACAAGGTAACAGGTAACGTCCTAGTGGACACCGGAGAACGTTCCGGTAGTGTCGTAGAAACAACGCGTGAACAGGACTTTGAAGCTTACAAGGCGTTAGCCGAGCGCAAGCCTGAAAGTATTGGGCTGATTGAATTAGAATACAGCGAGCATCGGGAGGACTTCGACGCCTGTAACGGGTACCGAGTTGACCCGATTACCGGAGAACTAGAGTTCAGCTATCCCGACCCGAACGAAAAGCCGGATGAGCCACAGGAGCCGCAATACATCGAGCCTTTATCTATCCAAGTCGCCGCGATGAAAAGCCAGAACACTCTACTGAAGGCACAACTTAATGCTCAGTCTGAGCGCTCTGACTTTATTGAGGATGTCATATCCGAACTGGCTACTCAGTTGTATAAATGATCGCGGTTGCTCTACTGGCTGCTGACTTGTGGGGGAGGTGATATCATGGTAGTTATGTTTTTTGCACAACGTGTAATCTTGGGTAAGACAAGTTATGCAGAGGTGCCGTCTACACTCAAAGCTGGAGTGCTGGAGGTTCTGACGGACAGCGGTCTGGAGTTTCTGCCTGAAGATAAATAGAGATTACAGATAGCGCCATATAGTAGGCGTTTTTATTTTGCCCTCGTAGCTGCTACGGGGGCTGTTTTATTTATCACTTTAGAAGGGGGCTGTTATATGACCATTGTGGGAGTGAATTCAGGAGGAGGCGATGCTGAAGCAGCGCCCATTGAGCACCGTTTAGAAGATGTTGAAAATAGACTTGTAGTCATCCAAGACGAGATTTTTAGATTTGGAACGGAACATCTAAGTTTTAGTAATGAGCTTTTAATATTAAAAGAAAAACAATCACGCCATGAGGAAGATGTGAAGCAAATTAAACAATCAACAATAGAAATGAAAATTCAATTTAACGAGATTATGAGGCGTTGGGACACTTTAGACTCACGTGTGTTCCAGCTATTGCAACAATCTCAGACGGACAGTAAGAGCGAACGAAAAGTGTTTGTTGATCTACTTAAATATGTTCTGGCTGGCACTATCTTTGCTATTATTGCCTTTTTATTTAAAGGAGGAGTATAGATGCTCACTTTGTCCCAGATCAAAAATAAATCAAGTAAACATTTAACCAACCTACATCCCGTAGTCCGTTCCGCTGCTACTGCTCTAATCGAACGTTGTTATAAGCTCAATATCCCCATTCTCATTACGCAAGGTCTTCGCACAATTGCCGAGCAAGATGCTCTTTACGCACAAGGTCGCACTAAACCTGGAGCGATTGTTACCAATGCGCGTGGCGGGTATAGCTACCACAATTTTGGACTAGCCGTAGATTTTGCTCTTTTGCTGCCGAATGGATCGAGTGTGTCTTGGGATATGCGCCGGGACGACAATAACAACCAGATCGCAGATTGGCAGGAGGTTGTAAAAGAGGCCAAGGCACTTGGATTCGAATGGGGAGGCGATTGGACGAGCTTTAAGGACTATCCACATTTCCAGATGGTGTTTGGGTTAACACTCACACAGTTACGAGCAGGGGCAAAGCCCTCAACATCCGCAGTGGAGGCAGCGTACAAAATCATCCATCGGAAGGAGGAGGAAGACTTGAAGAGTGATGTTATTGCCGTCGTAAAGGTTAACGGGGTTAAGATTGCAGATGGAGTGCTTGAAAAAGGCATCACCTACGTTCCCGTTCGTATTATTGCAGAAGCGCTAGGTGCACAGGTGGGTTATGATTCCGCCACTCGGACGGTTGAGATTAAAAGTACTCACTAAGGAGGTATCTATCATGGAAACTAGAGAGATTTTAGATGATGTTATGGCGTTTGCTTCTATATTAGCTGTATTTGTACTGGCTCTGGTTCAATTGGTCAAAAATAGTATCAACATCCCGCGTAATGCAGTCCCAATTATCGGACTATTAATAGGTTTGCTCATCGGAGCGGTAGCGTATCCTTTTACCGAACTGGATATCGTTCTTCGTCTTTGGGCTGGAGGGCTTTCGGGTTTATCTGCGACGGGGTTGTTTGAGCTAGCTTTTAAGGATCGCACGGGGACGACGAAAGAGTAAATGGATAGTAGGTACGAATCAAAAAAGGGCTGTTCCAAAACGTCTGAATAGACCTAAGGAAGAGCCCCATTGTTTTTTTTACGAGATTACATAGTTAAGCTTCAGAACGAAAGCGTACTTCCAGGCAGCAAAGAGTACAGCCCTGCAAAACCTTCTCCTTCTAATATAGAAGAGACATGATCAATATGCGATTTGGGAGCATGAACGAGCACCGACCGGCGGCTAGGAACCGTTTGGAGCATTTCTCGAATATCCGGTAAGCCTTGGTGAACTTTATAGCGAATGAATGAGATTGTACATCTCGTGTTGCTAGATTCTTCTCCCAAAGACCCTTTAACGAGACGGTGCCCGAAACTACCTGCCGCCAAATGTCCCGTAAAAATCACATGGTTG
The DNA here is from genome assembly GCF_976954365.1 of Paenibacillus sp. Marseille-Q9583. NCBI lineage: Bacteria > Bacillati > Bacillota > Bacilli > Caryophanales > Paenibacillaceae > Paenibacillus > Paenibacillus sp. Marseille-Q9583. The sequence continues at coordinate 24,688 of NZ_CDRJTB010000062.1, read as the reverse complement.
TCAGGAGAAGCAGAGAGCTGGTGAAAATACTCTTGTGCTTTTGCCGACTGCATCATTCCGTCATTGGTAAACACGATAGCGATCTTAAGATTCAACAATACCTTTGCACGTTCCTCTGAATTAGATACAATGCACAAGTTCTTTCTATTAAAAAGCTTATCAACGCGCTCAATAGCGCCCTCTTTCAGCCATTCGGTCTTATCGCTCAAACCTCTTAAAGGTGCTATGAGCTCTTCTTCGACGATCAGCTGATCATCTGGGAAACACTCGCTTGCCCATACAATCAATTCCTGGCTTCTACCATGGATAGGCACCGGAAGGAGGATTGAACCCCCTTCTTGCAAAGTGTTACAGATCGCTGACTCTAATTGCTGTAACTTTACAAGCTGCTCATCAGGATCTGCGCCGTAAGCGGCATCGATAATGGATAGATCGACGACATCTTGAGCTCCGGCTTCCATAATCGTAGGTGAATCTGCCATGAGCAGCAGCGACTCCTTCGTATAATCCCCTGAGAAAAATACGACTGTTCCGTCCCATTCGAGGATCAACCAAACCGAACCTGCTAAATGTCCGCTTCGCCCCCATTGTACTCGAAGATTAGGTGCAATCCTCAGCCAAGTCTGAGGGGGGATATGCTCCTCCAAATACATGAACTGAATAGATTGCTTATCTATTTCTCCATAAGGTAGTGATGCGGACTGAGCAGCCACGTATTTATCCCATGCTTCGAAATAATCGGGAAGCTGTTTAACGGTAGCTTTCGTTGTCCATACCTTACCTGAATATCCGTACTTATATAGTAGGGGAAGTGCTATGGAATGATCCTCATGCGCATGGGACAGAAACACTGCCTGCAAATGAGGGATGATGTCTGTATCTAGCAGGGGGTATTCACCTGGGCCTTCTTTTTTGACACCACAATCGAGTAGAATACCAGATTTCCCATCTTTGTTCTGCAAAAGATAGGAGGAACGGCCATGCTCTCCGGCCCCTCCCCAAATCGTTAGTGTGCTCATCGTTGTCTCCGCTTTCTATCTGGGCTTAAATATTCTAATACTAGTAGTAATATAGTGGTAACGCCGACAGAGATTACTGCCATGGCCATCCCCATCGCTACTGCACCTTGTTCAAACTGGGCAAAAATATAGGTTGCCGATGTCTGCATTGAAGGTGGAAGAATGAGTAAGGAGGCTACCAGTTCCCGATTGGAAATGGTGAAGGTCATCATCCATCCAGCCACCATCCCCGGTAGAATGAGTGGGAGCAGGATACGGCGGAACACATAAGGCTTGCTTCCTCCGAATACTTGTCCCGCTTGCATAAGGGAAGAATCGATCTGCCCATAGCTCGCTTTTACATACTGAACAGTATAGGGGATGAATAGTACAACGTAGGTAAGCACAACCATCCAGTAGGTATTATAGAGCGGGATAGGCATCCAGCGAGCATTCCATAGCAGGATTAGCCCTACTACAATTACAATTCCAGGAACTGTATTGGGAAGTAGGCTGAAGAGATCTGTAATTTTCTGCTTAAATGTAGCTCCTTTTCCTACGGTTAAGGCAAACCAAGTCCCAAGAATAACTGCGATACTGGAAGCAACGATGGCTAATGTGAAGCTATTTAATAAGGCCTCAAGACCTTGAGAACCCGGTGATAGCAGCTCTGCATAATGTTTTAAGGTCAAATTGCTCCAAGACACGCCTTCTCCTCGCAGTTTCAATAAGGAGGCTGTTATGATTGAGAAATAAGGAATGCCGATAGATGCTAGAAGTAATAGAACAACATACCCCCAGCTAAGAACCCCTACGATTCCAGTACTTTTATAACGTTTGGTACGAGTCCCTTTTCCGCCTATTAGGCGATAAGAGAAGCGGCTGCTAATAAGAGTCTGAATGTACCACATGACGAGACAAACTCCGAGCAGCAAGGAAGCTAGTGAAGTAGCCTTTCCAAAATCTATTGGCCAACTAGAGATATACTTATGGATCTCAGAGGTCAGAACGTAAAAGCCGATCCTACGACCAAAGGTCGCAGGGGTACCAAATTCAGCAATCGTTTTGACGAAGATGAGAAGAGCTCCAAGCCCATAGCTGGATAATAGCAAAGGAATGATTACTCTTTTAAATCTGTAAAAGAACGGAGCACCATGAACAGAGGCTGCTTCCTCCAAATTGCCCCCGATCTGCAAGAGCGCATTACGCAGCAGTAAATACAGGAAGGGGAATAAATGCAGACTCATGATCAGCACCATCCCTCCATAACTAAAGAAATACGGCGTCAGCACGGAGGTAGCGGGCAGAAACTGTTCCATATACCCACCGGTCTGCATAAATAACATCCAACCCATTGAACCAATGTATGGCGGAGTCATAAAGGGAATTAGTAGCACAACATCCAGCCAATTATGATGCCCTAAGTCCGTTTTAGCCATAATCCAGGCCAGAGGTAGTGCAAATAGCGTAGTTAGTAGAATAACGCTTACCCCGAGCCCGATAGAATTCAGCAGTACCTCAACCAGATCATGACTACTCATAATGGTTCGTAGTGGCGCGGCTATATCCAGCTGCTCATTGGGATAGATACTGGTCCAAAAGATGAGCAGGAGTGGCAGCAGTACGAGCACTGTTAGTATAAATAAAGCAAGTCCGCCGCTCACCCATTTAAATGAACGTAAAGAGTTAATATTCATTACGCTTATTTAAAAATTTGTGTGAAGGTCGAGGAAACTTCATCGCTGTGTTCGTTCATCCATTCCCATTTCACATCAAATGTCTTAATTTCATCGAGATTCGCACGATTCTCTGCTTTCACATCGGTTCTGCCAGGTAATAAGTAAGCTTTGGCTACAAGGGCTTGGGCTTCATCTGATAGAAGATAGTCGATAAATGCCTTGGCATTATCCACATTCGGGCTTGTCTTAATAATCGCAGCCGGGCGTGGGCTGATCACTGTTCCTTCAGCAGGGTAGACAATATCTACAGGCTCTCCGGCAGCTTTTGCCTTATAAGCCATGTAATCTACGCCTGAAGCAACGACGGATTTAGCACCGGTAATCACCGGATCAAGTGCCTCCTGATTGGCGCCCGCCATCGCTACACCATTGCTTTTGTATTGTTTAAAAAGCTCCCAACCGCTGTCCCCTTTAGCACTTAAATATCCAGTGACGAAATCTAAAGCCGAACCAGATAGCGAGGGATCTGGAATATTGACGGTTCCTTTCCATTCCGCTTTAGTGAGATCATCCCATGAAGTCGGAGGTGTGCTTACTTTTTTAGTATTGTAGACAATCCCCAGTGCGGATGCGCTATAGCTAAAATAATTGCCATCTGCTGTGTCTGACCAATCGCTAACGAGCTTATCTGCATTAACCGCCTCTTTATATGGAAGCAATAAACCATCATTCTTCATCCCTTGCATGGACGGAAGGGAGGCAAGAACAACAACATCGACTACTGGATTGGACTTCTCTGCTTCCATACGGGCTAGTATTTTTCCAGTAGTGCCTTGGAACATTTCGACCTTCACACCGGTTTTGGCTTCAAAGCCGTCTTTAATTTTATTGGCTAGACCTTCAGGGCCTGCGCTGTAGACGACAAGACTGCCACTCAGAGCTTTTTCTGTTGGTTGTGGTGCTTCAGTTTGAGCAGTAGTGTTAGCGGTTGAAGTCGGATTGCTTGCGTTAGCAGCAGGAGTGTTAGCAGAGCTGCAGCCGGCTAGACTTGCTCCGATTATAGTTGTTAGAAGAAGTGCGCTAAGTCCTTTAGTGTTATTCATTGATTTCAATGTGAATGCCTCCCTAATATTTTTTGCATCTTGCTGCATGGAACAGCATCATACGAGCTATTCCATGCAGTGGACGCTTAATTCAGATGATGGATCTGGTGCTCAGAAGCGTAGACCTGGATCGTTTCTCCAACAGGTAGACGTTGATCATGATAAGCGGTCCAAGTAGTTCGGTTCTCCATGTCCAGAATGACCTCATAGCGATCACCCATATAGCTCACATGTCGAATCGTCCCTGTAAAAGGAAGAGAGGAAGCATCCTCCTGAGACCAACGTAAATGTTCCGGACGAAGCATTTGCTTGTCGGGAACGATCCAGTTGGATTTTCCAATAAAATGAGCTACAAAAGGATGATTTGGTTTCTGATAAATCTCCTCAGGCGAACCTGTCTGTAAAATAGTTCCACCTTGCATCACGACCACTTCATCTGACATAGACATCGCCTCGGTTTGATCATGGGTGACATATAGAGCGGTAATTCCCATGTTCCTCACCAAGGAGGTTAACTCCAGCCTCATTTCATCTCGCAACACCGCATCCAGTGCACTTAACGGCTCGTCGAACAATACGAGCTGAGGTCTAGTCACTACGGCTCTGGCAAAAGCAACCCGCTGCTGTTGTCCACCGGATAGCTGATGGGGAAAGCGTAGCTCGAGTCCTTCCAGCTTTACGGATCTAAGGGCTTGCTGAACCCTAATCCGTAAATCCTTTTTCTGCTTAGAGGCACGAAGTCCGAAGGCGACATTCTCGAAGACAGTCAGATGCGGCCAGAGCGCGAAATCTTGAAAGACCATGCCAAAGTTGCGGCTATGGATGGGGCGACTAATTTTTTTGTTGCCTGAGAAAATAAATTCGTCATCCATTAGGATTTCTCCAGCATCCGGTGTTTCTAGCCCAGCAATCAGACGGAGTAGTGTCGTCTTTCCACAACCTGAAGGACCGAGTAATGTCGTAAAGCTTCCAGCGGGAATCTTCAGATCTGCAGCCTTCAAGGCATGCACATCTCCGAATTTCTTTTCCAATCTGTGGATTGTAATTTCCTTCATCTCTATCTACCTGCCTGTTCTTAAGCTTGTTCTTAGTGTAAAGGTAAACAATTCCCGCTATATTTGCTGAATGTAACTGTGATATTAACTTTTTTGCCGATTTATTTTAACATTCATAGAATTCTTCTATGTTACCGTTTAGTGAATAGGCGAGGAGTGGATGATAATGAACCTTAATTTAATCAAGCTGGAAATCGTAGAACTGCTAAATAAACATAAGAAAATAACTACAGTAGCCGATAAACTCGGACTGAAGCAGCCCACCGTTACGTACCATTTGAAGAATTTAGAGCAGCAATTGGGGGAGAAGTTATTTGAATCCAGAATGGATAAAATGATTCTTACGGAGAGTGGAAAAGCGTTTCTTCATTATGCGACTAAAATCAATGCACTAGCTGCAGAAGCGGAGCGGGTTGTAAAAGAGTTCAGTCAGGCGGGGCGAGGAACGCTTAAGATTGGTGCCAGTTACGTTCCAGCTACTTATATTCTTCCGAAAATATTGGGACTGTTTGGAGAACAACATCCGGGGATTACGATCTCTTTATCGGTTAAGCCTTCCCCTGTAATCAAAGAAATGCTGGCTAGCCATGAGATTGACCTTGGTATTTTGTCTACAGAATCTTTTTATCTACCTGATCTGCATACTCAAGCCTTGTGTGAGGACGAGCTCGTGCTTGTTTTTTCGCCATCTCATGAATTTGCCTCATTTTCTAATCTAAACCCGGCTATGATTGCTTCAGCGAGTTTTATATTACATGACAAGGAGTCGAGTACACGCCAACTGACGGATAAATGGTTTGAGCGTGAAGGGAATGAACCGAGGACCTATATTCTACTGGATTCACTGGAGGCCATTAAGCAATCGCTTATGAGTGGAAAGTACGTTTCCTTTATATCGCGTCTTGCTGTGGAGGATGAGGTTGCCAGAGGAAGATTGCTAATGCGCACCATTCCAGATTATAATTTTCAAAGACATATTTATTATTCGTATAACCGCGATCGACATTATTCTCCGCTTATTGGCCTGTTCATCGATCAGATTCGAACGCTCCATATTTAAATACACATAATGAAGGTATGCCAGAGCCATTATATATAAGAAAGAATACATAAAATATATGGACTGTATAAATTGAGAAATTGGTGTATAATCTTAGTTACTGTGTCGCTTTACAGCACAAAAAAGTTGGAGATTTTCACGCAGTTTTATTGTATGATATGAGGAAAGCTTTAATAGGCGATTTTTAGACAGACAATAATTAACACATTGATCCGGAAGAGAATGGGGGGAGCAGCATGACCGAACTTACGACTACCGTCAGCAAAAGCAACTCTAACAATCTGCTGCGACGGGACGTACGGTTCTTGGGGAACATTTTAGGAGAGGTCTTGGTTCACCAAGGCGGTAACGAACTACTAGAGATCGTGGAGAAAATTCGCGAAACCAGTAAATCGCTGCGCTCACTATTTTTACCTGAACTGCACAGTGAATTTAAGGAGTTAATCAATTCTTTGGATCCAGAGAACCGCCATCAGGTAATAAGAGCGTTCGCTATTTATTTTCAGCTCGTGAATATTGCCGAACAGAACCATCGGATTCGCCGCAAACGTGACTATGAACGTTCAGCTGGGGAGACAGTCCAACCCGGTTCTATAGAAAGCGCGATTAAAGAGCTTCGTGAACGTGATTTCTCTCATGAGGAAGTTAACGAGATTATTGCAGGATTATCTCTGGAACTTGTAATGACGGCACATCCAACGGAAGCTATGCGCCGTGCGATTCTCGATATTCATAAGCGGATAGCTGATGATGTTATGGGTCTGGATAACCCTACCTTAACCTTCCGGGAGCGTGAACAGCTCCGTGAGAAGCTATTAAATGAAGTGATTACGCTATGGCAAACGGATGAACTGCGTGACCGTAAGCCTACCGTACTCGATGAAGTACGTAATGGGATGTACTATTTCCATGAGACGATCTTCCATGTATTGCCCGATGTTTATCAAGAACTTGAACGTTGTCTCAGTAAATACTACCCAGGGCAGAATTGGCATGTACCAACCTACTTGCGTTTTGGCTCATGGATTGGTGGAGACCGTGACGGTAACCCTTCGGTAACTTCTACAGTTACTTCACAGACCTTGCGCATGCAGCGTAAGCTGGCGATTCGGGAATATCAACGGATTATGCGTGAACTCATGAAATATCTAAGCTTTAGCACAAGTATTGTTAAGGTGACGCCTGAGCTAGCAGAATCCATTGAAGCTGATCGTGAGATCATTAATCTTGGCAAGATGGAAGAATGGCGCAATGATAATGAACCTTACCGTATTAAGCTCAGCTATATGATCTCCAAGACACAAAATGTTCTGGATGATGAGAAAAAAGGTACTCCTGAGCGTTATTCTACACCTGAAGAGTTTATCGATGATTTGAACGTGATTGACCGCAGCTTACGGCATCACTATGCCGATTATGTGGCCGACACTTATATTAAGAAATTGATCCGTCAAGTGGAGCTGTTCGGTTTCCATACGGCGACACTTGATGTGCGACAGCACAGTCAAGAACATGAGAATGCTATGACTGAAATTCTGGCGAAAATGAACATTACGCGGGATTACTCCAAACTGTCTGAAGATGAGAAGATTGAGCTACTGGAGAAGCTGTTGAATGATCCACGTCCAATCACTTCTTCTTATCAGACGTATAGTGAGGGTACAGAGGAATGTCTTGCAGTGTACCGGACGATCTTCGCTTCGCAAGAAGAGTACGGTAAACAATGTATCACTAGTTATCTGATTAGTATGGCAGAAGCGGCAAGCGATATTCTGGAGGTTATGGTCTTCTCCAAAGAGGTAGGACTATTCCGCAAAGACAATGACGGTACAGTCGTATGTACGCTGCAAGCTGTGCCACTTTTTGAAACAATTGATGATTTGCATGAAGCACCACAAATTATGAATAGATTGCTCAACATGCCTATCTACCGCGATGCAGTAAGAGCAATGAATGATTTGCAGGAAATCATGCTTGGCTATTCAGATAGTAACAAAGATGGCGGCGTGGTTACCGCTAACTATGAACTGCGTGTTGCTCTGAAAGAGATTACAGCTACAGCCGATAAGTTCGGAATCAAGCTGAAGTTCTTCCACGGTCGTGGTGGAGCGCTCGGTCGTGGCGGCATGCCGCTTAACCGCAGCATTCTGGCTCAGCCAGCCTCGACGATTGGCGGCGGCATTAAGATCACCGAGCAGGGAGAAGTGATCTCCTCCCGTTATTCGATGCAAGGGATTGCTTACCGCAGTCTAGAGCAAGCGACATCTGCGCTTGTGACTGCAGCGATCAATGCGAGAATTCCACAAGCGGATTTATATGAAGAGAAGTGGGAAGAGATTGTTGCCCGTATCTCTGAAGTTTCGCTTCACAAATATCAGGATTTGATATTCCGTGATCCGGACTTCCTGACTTACTTCAAAGAATCTACACCTCTGCCTGAGGTTGGAGAGCTTAATATTGGTTCACGCCCTTCCAAACGGAAGAACAGTGACCGCTTTGAAGACTTGCGTGCAATTCCGTGGGTATTTGCGTGGACACAAAGCCGTTATTTGCTTCCAGCGTGGTATGCTGCTGGAACCGGACTGCAGAGTTTCTATGAGGGTAAGGAAGAGAATCTGAAGATTATGCAGCATATGTATGAGAACTTCTCATTCTTTACTACACTGATAGATACGCTGCAAATGGCTATCTCAAAAGCGGACTTGAACATTGCTAAGGAATACGCCAGCATGGGTAAGAACGAGGAAGCGCGTCAACGGATCTTCGGCCAGATTGAAGATGAATTCAAACTGACCTCAGAGTTGATCCTGAAGATTACTGGTCAGCAGGATATCTTGGATAACGTCCCTGTGATTCAGGAGTCGATTAGACTCCGCAATCCTTACGTTGACCCACTTAGCTACCTGCAGGTTCAGTTGCTATCCGAGCTTAGAGCGCTCCGTGAAGTTGACGGAGACGATAGCGAATTGCTTCGCGAAGTATTGCTTACCATTAATGGCATTGCCGCTGGTCTTCGGAATACCGGCTGATATAGTCTTAACACAAAAAGTCCGCCCTTTATCGGGGCGGACTTTTTGTGCTTGTATAGGAAATTACGCAGTATCCGGCAGATTCTAAAAGATTACTTTCATGGATTCATGGAAATGCACGGTCATCATCTGACCAATAGTCTTTATTAGAAGCATTCTAGACCGAGTAAAAAGCTATGCGCGGTGGCAAACGCGTTATGGACTTTGCCAGAAATGAGTGCAAAGGACGCACGAAAGGAGCGCCGAGCTCGTGTTTATTTGCTTCTTTATAGGAGTTACTATCTGCTCGCACACATAAACATTTTTAAGGTTCATATTTCTCTACTTCAGGGTCAAAATGCTGAATTAAAGGGAATTATTACCCATAAATCGGTATTTTTAAGTCATTTCGATAAAATATAGGGAATTGTTCCCTTTATATTAGCTGAATTTGGTGTAATTAATTGAAATTGGCCAATATACAAGGAGAAATTCCTTATAACTTGGTCATAAAACAGCTGTGATCTAATTTATAGGGAGGTTTTCCCTATAACTCGTTCCATCAAAATGAAACCCTCAACCTACACTGGAGTTCTTACTCGACAAATCACCGAAAACCCTGCGGAAAGTACAAAAATTTCTACTCCGTATACTTTGAATTTAAACTAACGGAAGCCTATTCACCCTACGGTGTGTTTTTAAACCTAATACGAGCTACTAAGCTCATAAACTAAATATTGTGCTACGATGTGATTCTTTTGTCCTGAAAAATATTGTGGTGCTTTGCCCAATATTGATCTTTCAGGCCCTACTCAAGTAACCGAGATGTAATTGGGGGTAAATGATAAAAATAATGAATTCGGGTGAAAGTGGGCGTGGAGAAGAATTTTGGAACTGTAGGAGCGAATGCGATCGCCCGAAAGCTTTCCGTAGGAAAGCTAGCATCGTAAGCATATGCTATCCTCAGATTTCGACCGCTATATGCGGTTTATAATCAGGAAATCAGAGGATAACAGCGACCGAAAGTCCAACATTCTTAGGAATGCCATTGTATTCACCCTATCTTTTATTCCTAGAAATTAACTCAGTTTACAGAGAAGGTTACAATACAATCCTTGATTTTTACACAAACTTGAATTACGATTTAATTGCTTGTACCGTGGATATTTGAAAATAAATACCAAGGGCGGCAAGTCTGGGGGAGTTAACAGGTGGAGAATTTGGAAGGCAGATTGACAAAGCTCGCCTTAAAAGGCGACCAAAGGGCATTTGCCGAGCTTGTGGAACTATATAAAGACAAAATATATCATTTGGCGTACCGGATGCTGAACAATCGCCATGAGGCGGAGGATATAGTTCAGGAGACCTTTTTGCGTGTGTATAGAAACTTGGATCGGTATGATGATAAACAGAAGTTCTCTACCTGGATTTATCGGATTGGAACGAACCTCTGTATTGATAGATTACGCAAACGGAAACCAACCTATTCGCTCGATGCAGATATGAACGATCAGGAGGGCCTTGACGGCTATTCGTTGATTCCAAGTGATAATGTAACACCTGAGACCGAATTACTGCTCTCTGAGACACAGGGGCTAATCTATGAGGCCATTGACAGTCTGCCTGTGAAATACAGGTCTGTGATGATTCTTAGATACCTGCAGGATTTGTCGCTTCAGGAAATAAGTGATGTGCTCGACATGCCTGTAACCACGATTAAGACGCGTGTACACCGAGGTCGTGAATTTTTACGTAAAAAATTAGGCCCGAAAATGTAAAAATAGATTTTTTTTATGAAACATCTTTGGGAGAGCGACGTATGTAAGTTAAGCAAGTCTTATGTGTCCTGACCCTTTGTCTTAGGATAATTAAATAGCACTCATGAAAGGATTGGCTCCTATGGAATGCAAACTGGCCGTCTCTATGATGCACGACTACTTGGATGACGACTTGCCCGATCAGCAGCAGAGGGAGTTGAAGGAGCATCTTCTATCCTGTCCAGATTGCCGTGCAAAGTTTAAAGAATTAGAACAGACAGATATGTTGATGTTCTCCCTAATGCATCAGAATCCTGTTGCCTCAGATGATCTTGTGAGCCGGATAATGAGTTCATTGCCAAAGACCAAGAAAGAAAATGCTTTTGTTACCTGGATCAAGAGACACCCTGCACTTACAGCGGCATCTCTGTTTCTTGTCGTAATGCTGATGAGTTCCGTAACTTTTTGGAGTCCAGATAGACAACTTGTAGTTAGAGGTACAGATTTGGATCAAGTGGTTATCAAAGGGGATACTGTAATCGTACCTTCCGGCAAAATTATTACCGGTGACCTTACCATAGAGAATGGTAAAGCACAGGTATATGGGGAAGTGAACGGCAACGTAACAGTCATTGACGGTTCTTTGTATCAGGCTTCAACAGCTCATATTTCTGGGCAAGTCAAAAGCATAGACCAAGCGGTAAGTTGGCTCTGGTATAAAGTGACGAACATGTTCTCTGAAGTTGCCTACCGTTAAAGAAAGCGACAGTGGTTACCTTGAGCTGGAATATTATTTTGCGCCTCTTTTTCCGGAAAGATGGCGCTTTTTTGTTGCCTAAATTTAGAAAAATTAGAAAATGGGTGAGTGGCTAAACTTGCAACTGGAGCCCGAACGTTATAACCTAGATATTGATACAGATCTAACAGACATTTTACATAAACCCAGCTAATATGAAATGACGGGGGTTTTAGGCAATGAGTTATTTTACAGACTTAACATGGAAAGATTCCATTAAAGATATTATTGATATACTGATCGTCAGCTACATTATTTATAAAGTGCTTAATATGGTCCGTGGAACTCGAGCGATTCAGCTGCTGAAGGGGATTCTGGTCCTGGTTTTGATTTGGGCTGTGAGTACCATGCTAGACCTCTATACGCTTAAATGGCTAATGAATCAAATGTTTACATTCGGGGTGCTGGCGGTCTTTATCATCTTTCAGCCGGAACTACGAAGGGGACTGGAGCAGCTTGGCCGAGGTAAATTTTTCGGACGGGCTGGGGAAAGTGATGAAGAACTCAGTAAATTAATTGGCGAAGTGATTAAAGCCGTAAATTATTTATCACATAGAAAAATAGGGGCATTAATCGTATTCGAGCGAGAGACAGGTCTTAATGAATATACGGAATCGGGTATCGCCATGCGTTCTTTAGTCAGCTCTGAGTTGCTGATTAACATCTTTATACCTAACACCCCTCTGCATGACGGAGCCCTTATTATGCAGGGGAATCAGATCGCCGCAGCTGCATGTTATTTACCTTTGTCCGAGAACCCTTTTATTAGCAAGGAACTGGGGACGAGACATCGCGCGGCTATCGGGATTAGTGAGGTTGCGGACTCGGTGTCTGTCATTGTCTCGGAGGAGACAGGACAGATTTCTCTGGCCATCAATGGTCAAATTGTAAGGGACATTAAGGAAGAATCAATGATTTCGAAGCTCCATCAAGAGCTGAGTGTAAGTTCATCGCTGAAGGAGAAAGGTTCAACTTTCTGGAAACGGAAGGGGGACAAAAATCATGGATAAGTGGATGAACAATAACAATTTCAATAAGATTCTAGCCCTTGCATTTGGGATCATACTGTTTACTATGGTTCGTATCGACACTGCGCCTGTTGGACAGACCACGGTCGATACTAAATCGAAGATTATTGAGAATGTAAAGATCGAAGAGATCGGTCTAGATAAAGATAAATTTGTACTGGAATACAAGGATGTAGATAGTGTAAGTATGGAGGTTAAGGGGAAGAACTCTGATATTTCTTTTCAGTTCTCGGACGACTATAAAGTGACTCTTGATCTAAGTAAAGTTGAGCCTGGAGATAATACGTTGCCACTCTCTTATTCATTACCTAGAGGTGTAACTCTTGTCAGAATGACTCCTAAAGAGGTCAACGTACATGTAGAGCTGCGAAATACAAAGTCTTTTCCCATAACATTGGTTACCAAGGGAGAACCAGCAGCGGGGTATCAATTAGGTACCCCAGTCTTGCAGCCTACGGATACTGTTGAGGTTACGCTGCCAGATAATGAGTTAAGCAAGGTGGTGAAGGTACAAGGCACTATTGATCTAAATGGTGAGAACGAAACCTTTAAAGAGAAGAAATTGAAGCTGCATGCTTATGATAATGAAGGAAAAGAAGTGAAGGACGCTGTCATTGAGCCCGCTACCGTCTCGGTGGAATTGCCAATTACCTTGCCTTTTAAGAGCTTGCCATTAGATATCGGCTTTACTGGACAACTTCCAGGTACTCTTGTCTTATCGAATGTGACACCTGAGCTGGAATCAGTCGTGGTATATGGTCAAGCCAATGCATTAGCTGCATTATCTACCTATGAAGCAAGTGTCGATCTTAGCGCTATAGATTCTGCAGGTACGAAGCAGCTGAAGGTAGAATTGAAACCTCCGGCAGGAACTGAGAAAGTAATGCCTGAAACCGTGAACGTTTCATTAACGATCTCAGAAATTGCTGAACGGACGGTTGAAGCGGTACCCATCAAGTTACAGGGTGTCGGTGATGAGTTTGAAGGAAGTATTGTTAATCCAACAAGCAAGGATATAGCCCTTACCTTAACAGGTGCACCTACTTTGCTAAATCAACTAAATAAAGACGATATAGGTGTTGTGGCTGATGTGACTGGCCTGACTGCCGGGACTCACGAGGTTTCTTTACGGGTATCCCTGCCTAAATTCATCGCACTGGCTAATTCAAGTGTGCCTCTTACGGTAACTGTACAGTTACTGTCACCTGCAACGCCGGTGCCTACGCCTCATCCAGACACGGGTAGTGTAACTACTCCTGAGCCAAGCTCTGAACCTGTTATAGGCGATGAGGAGGCCACTGAGAAGCCTACCCATAGCGGAGAAGTTGGAGCTACAGCGACGCCTGTCCCCACGGATAGTAGCCCGGAAAATAATGGCACAGCTAACACAAGTACGAATTCAGAAAATCCTGTAGGTACAGGGGGAACGTAACCTTTTATTGAAATACGTCTTTTAGGATATGTCCCAAAGGTACACCAAAATAGTATTCAAATCATAGGATAGAACATTAAGCTAATGTAGCGTATTCAAAGGAGAAAAATAATGGGGAAGTATTTTGGAACTGACGGTGTGCGGGGAGTAGCAAACCGTGAATTAACTGCAGAAATGGCTTATAGCATTGGTCGCTGTGGAGGATATGTACTAGCGGGTAACGTGCATAAACCAAAGGTTGTCATTGGGATGGATACACGTATTTCTGGACCTTTGCTCGAATCGGCTCTTATTGCTGGTTTGCTGTCTATTGGGGCAGATGTAATCCGTATAGGTGTAGTGAGTACACCTGCTGTTGCTTATATTACGAGATTATTAAAGGCAGATGCAGGGGTCATGATTTCGGCATCACATAATCCGGTTGAAGATAATGGCATTAAGTTCTTTGGCGGAGATGGTTTCAAGCTTACGGATGAAACTGAGCTGCGTATTGAAGAACTAATGGATGCTGAAGTAGATGAATTGCCTCGTCCTATCGGCTCTGGTTTAGGTATGGTTACGGTTGATAATGACGCCAAGTACCTCTATCTGGAGTATTTGAAGACAACCATTTCTCAAGATTTCAAGGGAATTAAGGTTGTACTCGACTGTGCTCACGGCGCAGCGTATGAACTTGCACCACGATTGTTCAGAGAGCTGGGCGCTGATGTTATTTCTATTGGTGCTGAGCCTGATGGATTGAATATCAATGCTGGATTTGGTTCAACACATCCAGAGACTTTGCGTGAGGAAGTATTACGTCATGGAGCGGATTTGGGACTTGCTTTTGACGGAGATGCTGACCGATTGATTGCGATCGATAATAAAGGAGATGAAGTTGACGGAGACTTTATTCTTTGTATTTGTGGGGATGCAATGAACCGTGCTGGCAAGCTGAAAGATAGCACGATTGTATCAACGGTTATGAGTAATATCGGATTCTACAAAGCTACCGAGAAATTATCCCTGAACACTGCTAAAACAGCTGTAGGCGACCGGTATGTGATGGAAGAAATGCGCCGTGGTGGCTTTAATCTAGGTGGAGAACAGTCTGGACATGTTATCTTCCTTGATTATAATACAACAGGTGATGGTATTCTGACGGCTATCCAGCTGGTAGATACGCTTAAAGCTTCCGGTAAGCAGCTTAGCGAGGTTAAGAGCATGATGACGAAATACCCACAGGTGCTGGTCAATGTTCGTGTACAGGATAAGACCAATTATCCTAACAACCAGGCTATCGAAGCAGCTATCGCTGAAGTAGAAGGCAAGCTAGGCGACAATGGCCGTGTACTTGTACGTCCGTCGGGTACGGAGTCTCTAATCCGTGTCATGGCAGAAGGCCCTGAT
Source organism: Paenibacillus sp. Marseille-Q9583 (assembly GCF_976954365.1). Lineage (NCBI taxonomy): Bacteria > Bacillati > Bacillota > Bacilli > Caryophanales > Paenibacillaceae > Paenibacillus > Paenibacillus sp. Marseille-Q9583. Next base: position 9,383 of record NZ_CDRJTB010000062.1, on the reverse strand, counting down.
AAGGCAGATCTAGATCTTTATGTGAATCAAATTGTAGAAGTTGTTCAACGCGAATTGGTATAATTCATTACTATATCTATATAGCCGGTGTAAAGAGCGATTCGGACTCGTTACACCGGTGTTTATTATTTTTAGATGGATCATCTGAACAGGGATTGTGAAATTTAGGTTGGTGCAGCATTGCCAAAGTAATGTAAGGTGCATATAATAGATTAAGTGTCATTCTAGAAGGAAAGTGGGGATTGTGAGGTTTGCAATAGCAAGCGCCAGAGCTTGGTCGAGCGCGGGGGAGAAGGGAAAGCTGCTACATGGTAATGTAGACAAGGGCTTGAACGGATCACGGCAGACGTAAGCTGACGAGGTGGAGGTGTTCGAAATGTTCGGCGGGGACCTCCCGGTGATGCACCAGAGCCGTAAATGGAGACGGAAAATGGAAGGGCGACCTTTCACACAACGTTTTCATGGGTGCATAAGAAATATAAAATTCATGTGTGCGCGCATCGTAAAGAAACACGGTAGTTCTGCCACGGCAGAGAAGAAGGCTGTGCATTTCATGAACATAAGATGTAAGTGACAGTTTATTTTGTTGATCCAAAAATACAACAGAATATTTGCTTTTTCTCAAAAACATGCCGCACGGCACGTTTCTTTCCTTATGCCGCCACATTACGATAACTCGGACGGGGGAAATAATAATGTGTGGTATTGTAGGATATATTGGTAATCAGAATTCGCAGGGGATCTTGGTTGAAGGATTGAAGAAGCTGGAGTATCGGGGATATGATTCCGCTGGTATAGCTGTATTCACCCATGAAGGACTGCAAGTAGTGAAAGCACAAGGCCGTTTGGCGAATCTGCAGTCGAAGCTGGAAGGCAGCCCACTGGCAGGTAGTGCAGGTATCGGACACACACGCTGGGCAACTCACGGTAAACCATCCGATGAGAACTCCCATCCACATACGGATAACAGCATGAAGTTTTCGGTCGTTCACAACGGTATTGTCGAAAACTATCTGGATCTGAAAGAAGAGCTGATTGCTGGCGGATGCCACTTTGTCTCCGAAACAGATACAGAAGTTATTTCACACCTGATTGCTCGCGAATATGATGGAGATATCGTGAAAGCTGTGCAAAAAGCGATTACCTTCATGCGCGGTGCTTTTGCATTAGGCGTTCTGACTGAATATGAACCAGACAAATTGGTGGCTGTGCGTCAAGCAAGCCCGCTCATTATCGGTCTTGGCGAAGGAGAAAACTTTATCGGGTCAGATATTCCTGCACTACTTGAATATACCCGTAACGTATATATTTTGAACGACGGCGAAATGGCAGTCTTGACAAGAGATGCTGTCGAACTGATGACGATTGAAGGAAACTTTATTTCTCGGGAAATGATTACTGTCGATTGGGATGCAGTTACCGCAGAAAAAGGCGGCTACGAGCATTTCATGTTGAAAGAAATCCATGAGCAGCCTAAGGCTTACCGCGACACTATGCGTGGTCGTATTAATGCTGAAGGCAATAAGGTTATTTTGCCAGAGTTGAACATCACAGAAGAACAAATCAAGAACATCCGTAACATCCAAGTTGTTGCTTGCGGAACAGCATACAACGCTGGTGTGGTAGGACGTACTATGATCGAATCTTTGGTTCGTATTCCAGTAGAGAATGACATTGCTTCGGAATATCGTTACCGTTCACCAATCGTGACCCCGGAAACTCTGGTTATCGTTGTCAGCCAATCTGGTGAGACTGCAGATACATTGGCGGCTCTTCGTGAAGCGCAAGCTAACGGTGCACATGTTCTGGCAATCACAAACGTGGTGGGCAGCTCTATTGCCCGCGAAGCGAATGATGTGTTGGTAACCTTGGCAGGTCCAGAAATTGCAGTAGCCTCGACCAAAGCCTACACTTCACAATTGGTCGCTTTCGGACTGTTTGCTCTTTATTTGGCTGAGGTTCGTGGTACACAAACCGAAGCTCAAGTGGCTAAGATTCTAGCAGCTATGCAAGCTCTACCAGAACAAGTGGAAGAGATCCTAGCTCAAAAAGAAGCGATTAAAGGTTATGCAGAACAAATTTCTGAGCACAAGAACCTGTTCTTCATCGGCCGTGGCGTAGATTACGCTGTTGCTCAAGAAGGTTCCTTGAAGCTGAAAGAAATCTCTTATATTCACTCCGAAGCTTATGCCGCTGGTGAGTTGAAACATGGTACGCTGGCTCTGATCGAGGAAGGCGTTCCGGTTATTGCCCTGGCAACTCAGGAAGCTGTTCTTGAGAAGACTGTCAGCAACATCAAGGAAGTGAAGGCTCGCGGCGCAGACGTGCTTGCAATCACTCATCAAGAGCATTTGACTGACCTGCTTAGATCAGTGGACCAAGTATTTGTGATTCCTAAGACTTTACCAATGCTGACAGCAGCATTATCTGTAGTGCCTCTGCAATTATTGTCTTATTATGCTTCTCTTGCTCTGGGTCATGATGTGGATAAACCACGTAATTTGGCGAAGAGTGTTACTGTGGAGTAGGATTGTTGGGGATAGCCAATGTGTGTTCAGTGACATTAAAGTTTGTGTCTGCGACAATATAGTTTGTGTATTTACAATAAGTTTGTGTTTAGACAATATAGTTTGTGTCTGAGTAGTTTATTAAAAGTTGATCATGGCTAGAATTAATCTTATGACATCTAGAATAGCAAACAACTTATATCTAATGGCTCTGTCCTTTGTTACTAAAGGACGGGGCCATTAGTCGTTTTATGGACGCCTCACTATATGGACATATATGGACAACTTTTTGAATGGAGGAATAGTATGACTAAACGTGCTGATAGAAAAGTAAAGTTACAAAACAATTATCTCAAAAAAGGGAGGGGGCAAGGTGTTGGGGAGAACTATCTTCCGTTTATTCAAGCACATGATAATAAAATTGCCTCAGAGGGGTGGTTAACACGACATAAAGGGTGGAAAACAAAACGAACACATCATACCTTGTCGGAACATGAAAGGAGATATTTGTATTATTGTGAATGGTTAGATGGAGTATCTGATATTCGTGAGCAATGGCCGCTTCTCCCCTTAGAAAAAACAATGGAGATCGCTGAACAACTTGGTATTATACATCCGCATTTAGATGGTAAATCTGTGATAATGACAACGGACTTTATGTTGACACTGCGAACAATATATGGATTTAGAAATGTTGTACGAACCATAAAACCTAAAGAGAATTTAACCGTTCGTACTTTAGAGCTCTTTGAAATTGAAAGGATTTACTTTGCAGAGTTAGGTATTGACTGGTGTATTGTTACGGAAGAAAAAATTCCATATTTCCTTGTGAAAAATGTTGAATGGATGGCACATGCGAAATATTTGGATACACAACAAGTAGTTAATGAAGAGCTTATTGAATTAATAGCAGATGATATATACGAGATTTTTATCAATGATGCTGCTAAAACATCGATCATGAACCTCTGCATTCGAACAGATAAAGCAATTGGACTGACGAAAGGCAGTTGTATGTTTATCCTGCAGCACATGTTAGCGAATAAAAAATGGGAGACTGAAATGAACAAAAAAATTATTAGAGAAAGTGAACCACTGAGAATTTTTAAGAGCGACATTCAGAATAAAATAATTCACCTAGCTTAAAAAGGAGATGGTTATTTGTGCAAATAGTAATTAATTCAATCATTGAGTATCTGAGTGAGGATCTAAAAGTTACTGAGATATTACGTGTATTGTGGATTGATAACAAACAGGAAAATGCTGTTGTCGTAAGCATCGATAACCCCCAGAAATTGTCGTACCCTTATTTCGTGAAGTGTGAAGATATTTTAAGTGATTTAAGCGAGAGGATGTGCAGGTTAACTGAGCTAGAAGTTGATATGAGAATTGTTTCACCTGATGAAGATTACCTAAATAAGTACAAGGAAAATAGAGATCGACGTTGGAACCTTATCAAGGATATTGTACAAAAAGAACCAGATATTTACTTATCTAAAAGTAGAGGGAGATTAATTGAGGAGGCACATTTAGCTTCTGGTAAACCTAAAAAGGTTATAAGGGATAATTTATTGAAATACTGGTTTTACGGTAAGTCAATAAATGGCTTACTTAATAATTATTTTGATTGTGGTATTCCGGGTAAAGAGCGAGTGTACAAGAAAAAAACTGGCCCAAAAACTACAACTAGACCCATGATAACAGAAGCAGATAAAGAAATATTTAAATCGGCTATAAATGTTTTTCACATTCGGTTAGGAATGAATATTACTAAAACGCATGAAAGAATGTGTGAGACGTATTATAAACGTGGTTATTATCGAAAATACGGAGTTAGAGTTCCGATTGTTAATCCAGACGAAAGCCCGAGTTTACGTCAATTTCGTTACTGGTACAACAATGAGTATCCGAAAGCCTCCCAATACAGAAATAAATATGGCAAAAGGCGCGCAACCATGGATACACGACCAATGGTTGAAGATGCATCCGAAAAGGCAATATGCGTTGGTGCAGTGTTTGAGGTAGATGCAACTAAATCAGACATTTTATTAGTGTCTTTTGATCGTAAGACAATACTCGGTAAGCCACTATTATATGTCGTAATGGATGTGTTTAGTAGATTAGTTGCTGGTTTTCATGTGAGTTTATCAGATGCTTCGTGGTTTGAATCTATGGTAGCAGTAGAAAATGCAGCAACTGACAAAGTGGAATTTTGTGCACGTTATGGTATCCAAATTAGTGAAGAAGACTGGCCATGTCACTATTTACCAAGAAATCTAGTTGGTGATCGCGGAGAGTTGAAAGCGCAACTATCAGAAAGGTTTGTCAATATAGGAGTGGATGTCTTAAACGCACCATCCTATCGTGGTGATCTAAAACCTTTTATAGAATCAAACTTCCATATAACTAATGAGACGATTAGACAATTATTATCTGGCTCCACAGAAGCTGGAGCACTTGAACGAGGAGACTATAATCCGGCTAAGGAATCAGCTTGGACTATCGAAGAGTTTAATCACTTTTTAATTGTATATTTTTTAACCTATAACAAAAGTGCTTTGAGTAAGGAGTTCACAGCTACAAAAGATATGTTCACTGATCAAGTTGAGCTTACCCCATTATGTGTTTGGAAGTGGAGTAAAGGGAAGAGATTACTTCATCAACGATCTAAAGATGAGTTGCGTTATAATCTATTGCCCCGTGCTTCAGCGAAAGTATCTCGTCGTGGTATTGAATATAGAGGGCTTAACTATACTTGCAGTAAAGGCATTGAAGAGGGATGGTTTGTGGGGAACGGACTTGGAGTAGGTGGGAAAACTGATATTGAAATCACATATGACCCAAGAAGTTGTAGTAGTATCTTTTTTAAGTATGGAAAAGAATTACTACAGTGTTTACTTACCGGAAAATCCAAGGAATTTGAGGGATTACATTTTGATGAGGTGGACAAAATCATGGAATATCGTGATAACCAAATCAAAGAACAGGAAAAGCAAGAAAAACAACACCGTGCTGAGTTACATGCCTTTACAGCAGAACTTGATAAATCAGCAACGGAGAAGACAAAAGAAGCTACAAAAGACGTAAGTTTCTATTCTAGAAATCAGAACAAACGTGAGACTAGAACAGCAGATAGCAAAGTTTGGGGGGCAATGGGAGCAATGACTAGCGTATCACTGGAACCGGTAAGTGCAGATAAAGATTCTACTACAAATGAGGATAATATCATACAATTCCCAACTTCCAATGACTTGAATGAGAATGCGCTTACCACTGAAGAAGATAGAAAATCACTATATTCAAGAAAGATTCAAGAAAAAAGAAAGAGAGATGCGGCGGATGAATAACGAAGGGGTTTCTGGGCTAAAAGGAACACATGTTATGGCAAAATATAATGAGCAAGTCCATCCAAGAAATCAAGGTAACCCTTTTATTGAAGCTTTACCAGAGCGTATCGAAGAAGATGAATTTATTGATGCGCTCTATTCAACCCCGCCGCTTGCTTCAAAGTATTCAAAATTATGCACTGAAGATCGATTAGAATTCGTACAACAAATCAAACCGGACTTCTGGTTGCCGCTTCCTAATCACTATGAGAAGTATCGCAATCTGTATTCGATGATAAAAATAGGCTATCAGTCAAGAAATCCAATGCACGCGATGTATAATCGTCAGTTTGCTATTGGATGGGATGAAATATATAAAGCTGGGGTAGACGAAACTGGTGCAAATTTAGCTGGAAACATTTCTACAGCACAAAGTCTCGTTGAGATTGCTATTAACGGGTATGGAAAAACTCAATTATACGAGCGAATATTAATGCAACTATTTCCCCAAGTAATTCATCATAGTGAATATCAAGAAAGAATGCTACCAAAGACTCAACTCGTTTGGATAAAAGTGGAATGTCCATTTAATAAATCAGTTAAGACATTTGTAAGAATGTTTTATTCCGAGGTAGATAAAATATTAGGGACTGATTACTATAAAAAATATGCTGAGAAACCTGGAGATGCCGGTAAACTAGCCGAGAGAATGGTAACCACAGTTGCTGAAACGCATCTCGGTGTATTGTTTATTGATGAAATTCAAAAAATACAAACAGCTTACTCTGGTGGTAAAGATAATATGATTGATTTTATTACTCAACTTGTAAATACAATTGGAGTTCCAGTGGTCTTAATCGGCTCATTTAAAGCGCTTTATTTATTCAAAAATTCTTTAGCGAATAGCCGAAAGTGCTTACCAAACGGTGATGCTGAGAATATATCCGGTTATTTACTTGAGGATAGTTGGGACTGGAATCATTTTATTGAAAACCTCTGGGATATTCAATACACAAGAACATATACGGAAATCACACCAGAACTAAAGGCAGCAATGTACTATTTTTCTTTAGGAATTCCCGATATAGCAGTCAAGCTTTTTATTCATGTGCAATCTCGTACCATTGTAAATGGTGGAGATGAACGTATTCGTGTAAGTGTTATTCGTGAGGTAGCAGAAAAAAGTCTTAAATTGGTCCAACAAATTTTTGATAGAATACGATCAGGAGATCCATCCGCATACGCAGACCTAGATGATATTAAACCCGATTGGGCTCCTCTCAACGGATATCTAAAAGAGGTATCTCATAGGATTACCGTTCACGGAAGCTTAGCAGAAGATCATGCACGAATGCTCCAAAAGAGAAAAAAAGAAGAAATATTGATTGAACTGACTAGATTTGCACTGCAATTAGTTCAATCTTCAACAGAAGCAGAATCGATAGCTAATAAAGTCTATGATGCCAGTTCTGGGTTAGCTGATTTAACATTAATGTATAGTCAAATAGCACAACTTGTTATGGAGAATAAAGATATCTTAGAAAATACAAACAGAAAAGATAAGATATCAAACGGGGAAATTCCCAAATCCCAAAAAAGGAAGCCATTAAAACCAGCGATGGCAAAAGATGATATACGTTATGTTGTTCAGATGGGGTATAAACGGGGGCTAACGACAGAAGAGGCGCTTGAAGAAAAAAGATATATAAGAGCAGTGGACGAACTGCTAGATTTGATATCACTATAAAATATTTGATGGAAGGATGATCGAATTGGATAGGATACTTTCGTTCGTGGAGCCTTTTCCTGACGAAGATTTCCGAAGTATAGTCTATAGGTATTATTTGCATTCCGGAGATTCTGAATTTATACATACCCAAAGTAAAATCTTCGGGGTACGTTCTTATAAACAAAAGATATTCCCAAGAGGGCTACAAACAATGTTGAACAATTTACCTATTGGACACAAATTTACGGTAGAAAAGTTTCTCAATGAGCACACATGGTTTGGATTATATAAAGTGTTTCTTACCCAAGAGAGAATTAGTCAAATGTATCAGAATATATTGCATGGGGTCAATAAAGGAAGTGCGAAAGGGCAGCTTCAAATATCTGGGGTACAGGCTATTTTATCATCCGAGATTAAATATTGTCCTACTTGTGTGATAAATGATGAAATTATGTATGGTGAAGTTTATATGCATAGAGAACATCAATTGTCTTTTTTACAAATATGCCCCACTCATCTTGTACCTCTGTATATCAGATGTACCAAGTGTATGAGTAAATACGGTGATAATCAGACAGGCCTTTTACTTAAAGGAACAAGATGTAAATGTGGTAATACCCTTCCATACGAACAAATAGAAATCAACTCTATGCATAAAATGCAAATAAAGTTATTCAATGATATTGCCTTCGTTAGAAATAATAATTTGAAACTGAATGTTGATACAGTTATTTTAAAATTTACTCAGGAACTTTTTGCTCATAATTTTATTACTCCGAAAGGAACAATGAAAAAAAACGAAATTCTAACATTCTATAAAACTAACACAAAATCCTTAGATTTTAAGGAGTTGGGATATGACAAAATGGATATGGATAGTAAATACTTTAAGAATAACTTATTTAATCCGAAACAGATGGTGAATTATATTCTGTTTTACTTTTTGCTAGCTCAATTATTATCAGGTTCTTTTAAACTACTAACAGCGTCTGAGAATAGGTATGCTATAAAAATTCCCTATGGAAATGGACCATGGGCTTGCCAAAATTGCAAATGCCCTTTATATGGTATTGAGAGAGTTAGTCATTGTGTTCGAGATGTGAATGATCGTTCTGGGATATATTCGATCAGGTATTATTGCGATAATTGCAATCATGTGAGTATTATTAAAGGAGATGATATAGATTGTATTAAGAACAAAATTAATAGACATGCTAATAATAGACAAATTGCAGAAATGTGTGCAGCCTATCAAGAAGTGGCAGTGGCACCTAAAGCGAATTTTGAATTCAAGCTAGAAAAGAAGAGAATGAAAATGATTGAATTATTAACTAATCGTACGTGTAGAACACGTAGTGAACTAAAAAAACAATCTGCATATCTTTATGAATGGCTGATGAAATATGACAAGGAATGGTTGGAATCAAGAATACCTTCGAAAAATACCCCTCATAAAAGAAAATTGAATTTTAGTGCAATTGATCGGGACTTACAGTGTAAGATACGTGAAGCAGCAAAGAGTATCTCTTCAGATTATCATTTACCCATCCGTAGAAAAACAATTCTTAAAAAATTAGCACCCTTAGATAGAAATAGGTTCAGACATTATAATCGTGATCAGTTACCTTTAGCTGCATTAGAGATTGATAAGTATGTTGAAACAAAAAAACAATTTTTAATTCGTAGTATACCAAGGTATCATCTTAAAATTTCAGCTAATAACAGTAATGGAATGACAGTAGGTCAATTTAAAAAAAAAGCCTCTGTAAGTTTCTATTTAAATAGTGATGAAGAAGTTGATGAACATATTCGGAAATTTCT